>DATHEQ010000359.1:0-10085 GCA_035318505.1 Polyangiaceae bacterium
ATGCCGCCGCCGCCGCACGTCTGAGGCGCCAAGCAACTGCCGCAATCGACCGTCCCGCCGCAACCGTTGTCGGCCGCGCCGCAGTTCTGTCCGCCAGTACACGCTTCGGTCGGTGGTCGCGGTGCGCAGCCGCACTGATTCGGAGCGCCGCCACCGCCGCACGTCTGCGGCGCCGTACAACTGCCGCAATCGACGGTCCCGCCGCAGCCATTGTCGGCCGCACCGCAGTTTTGGCCGTTGACGCAGGCTTGGTCACGCGTCTTTGCCGTGCAGCCGCAGCGGTTCGGCGTTCCGCCGCCCCCGCACGTCAAGGGCGGCGCGCATGTTCCGCAATCGAGCACGCCTCCACATCCGTTCGATGCGGGGCCGCAGTCCTGCCCGTTGACGCACGCCTGGTCGCGCGTCACAGGTGCGCAGCCGCACTGATTGGGCACGCCGCTGCCGCCGCATGTGTCAGGCGGCAAACAGGTGCCGCACGCAACCATCGCTCCACATCCGTCGGGTGCGGTGCCGCAATTTTGCGCTCCGCAAGCCTCGCCGGGCGTTTTGGCCGTGCAGATGCAGTCGCCGTTGACGCACGTCGCGGGAGCGGTGCAGGCGGCTGCGTTTACCCAATTGCCATTGTCGTCGCACGCCTGGGGCCTGCCCTGATCGCACCGCTTGGCGCCGGGCCTGCACGCCGTGCACGTCGTGCCGATACAGACGGCCGGCGCGCACGTCATGTTCCCGCCCCAGTTGCCGGCCGTGTCGCAGACCTGTTGCACGGTACCGTTGAGACAGCGGTTCGCCCCGGGCGCGCAGTCGGCGCAGAGTTTTCCGAGGCAGGCCCCCGACGCGCAGCTCAGGTTGTTCGACCAATTGCCGGCCGCATCACACGTCTGCTGGGTCGTCGTGTCGAGGCAGCGCGTGTCGGTTGGGTTGCACGTGGTGCACGCTTTACCGAGACATACACCGGGCGTGCAGGCCTTGTCGCTCGCCCAGCGGCCGTCGGCGCCGCACGACTGCTGCGTCGCGCCGTCTTTGCAGCGCATGTCGCCCGGCGTGCACTCGGCGCAAGCGTTGTTCATGCAAATGGGCGGATTGCAAACCTCGCTGTCGACCCACTTGCCCCCGGCCTGACACGTTTGGACGTTGTTGCTGCTGCACCGTTGGTCGCCGGGGGAGCATTCCCCTTCGCAGGTGCCGCCCGCGCAGACGAAGCGGCACATCGTGTCGCCGCCCCAGTTGCCGTTCGCGTCGCAAAGCTGCGCGGTACCGAGCGCCCCCGGGTTGCAGCGCCGCGAGCCCGGCTCGCACGTGCCGGCACAGGCGGTATTGCCCGTCGTGCACACGAACGGGCATGCGTTGCCGTTGTTCGTCCAGTTGCCAGTCGCGTCGCACACCTGCGGTTGTTTTCCGGTGCACCGTCGCGCTCCCGGCGCGCACGAAGAGCAAGCTCCCGCAATGCATGCGGTTGCGCAGGTCATATCGCTGCCCCAGTCGCCGTTCGGATCACAAGTCTGCAGGGTCGTCGCGTCTCGACACTGCCTCATGCCGGGCGAACAGACCGTGCAAGCGCCGCCCCGACATACGGTGTCGCAGGTCAGCGCGTCCTGCCAATTGCCCTGGGCATTGCAGGTTTGGAGCGTCTTGTTGTCCCCTGGTTTGCACTGCTTGGCATTCGGCGCGCATTGCGTGCAAGCACCGCCCACGCACGCCGTCGCATTGCAGGCCTGCCCGTTGTTCACGAAGTGACCGCTCGAATCGCAGACGATGGGCTGAGTGCCCGTACACGACCTCGCACCGGGGCTGCAGTCCGAGCAGACGCCGTCCATCAAGCACGCCGTGCACGGCGTAGTGTCTTCCCAATTGCCGCGGCTGTCGCATGTCTGCGACATGTTGCCGCTGCATCGCTTGGCCCCCGGCCGGCAGACGCCGGTGCACCTGCCGCCCGAGCAAACATTGGGACACGCGCCGCCAGCTGCGGCCCAATGACCGCTCGCGTCGCAGACCTGCGGCTGATCGACGCTGCACCGCCGCGTATCGGGCACGCAATCTGCGCAGGCATTGTTCACGCACGCATTTCGGCAGGTGGCGAGGGCCTGCCAATTGCCGCTCGCATCACACGTTTCGCTTACGTTGGCGTTGCAACGTGCGCTCCCCGGCGTGCACACGCCCCGACAAGTGCCGCTCGCACAAACGTACTGGCACGCCGCTGCGCTCACCCATTGACCGTTCTTGTCGCAGCTTTGGGGCACATTGCCGTTACACTGCGTGGCTCCTTCGCGACAGACGCCGCACACGCCGTCGCCTACGCAGACCACGGGGCATTTGGTTTCATCGTGAAAGAGGCCATCCGGTCCGCAAGTCTGCGGCGTGTCGCCGCTGCATTGCTTCGCATTGGGTTGGCACTTGCCGGTACACGCGCCGGCGGCACAGACGAAGGGACATGGCGCGCCCTCGCTCGCCCAGTGTCCCGCCTTGTCGCATTTCTGCGGTTGGTTCCCCGAACAGGTCACGGAATCGGGAACGCAGTCGCCACATTGACCGCTGCCGAAGCAGGCGTTCTGACAGGCGCTCGCGGACTCCCATTGCCCGCTCGTTCCACACGTCTGGGGCACCTTGAGATCGCAGTGCTTGTCCCCAGGCAGGCAGACGCCCGCGCAGCTTCCCGCAGTACAGATGAAGGGACAATCGCTGCCGCGGGTCGGGTTGCCCGTGCGGTCACACGTCTGCGGCGTCGTCCCCGTGCACTCCGTCGAACCGGGAACGCAGGTTCCGGCGCACTGTCCGGTCGCGCAAACGAAGGCGCAGACCTGCGCGTCGACCCAATTCGCCTCTTGGTTGCAGACCTGCTGCGTCGCCCCGTTGCATCGCGTCGTCCCAGGTGCGCACACGCCGGCGCATGCCGTGGTGGTCGCATTGCAAAGGAACGGACAGGGCAGGCTCGTCCACTGTCCGTCGGATCCGCAGGTCCTCAGGGCGTTGCCCGCGCACTCGGATGCGCCGGGGACGCAGGCGCCCGCGCATTTGCCGGTTTTGATGTCGCAAACGTTGGGGCAAGCCTGCTGATCTTTCCACTGGCCGCCGACGCACGTCTGCGCGGTGTTCGAGGAGCACTGCGTCGAGCCTTCTTTGCAGGCGCCCGTACACGTCCCGTGGTCGCAAACGTTGCCACACGCAGCGCCCTCATCGGCCCATGCACCCTTGGCGTTACACGTCTGAGGCTGATTGGATTTGCATTGCTTCGCCCCGGGCTCGCATATGCCCGAGCACATGCTGTCCTGGCAAACGAACGCACACGCAGCGATGTCCTGCCACGCGCCCTGGGCGTTGCACGTCTGGAGGTTCGTCTCGCTGCAGCGCGTGATTCCCGGCGCGCAGCTTCCTTTGCAGCCATCTTCGGCGCAGAGCTTGTCGCAATGGACGGGCGTCTCCCACGTTCCAAGGGGTGAGCAACTCGACGTCATCCCTGCCTGGCATCGCTCTTCGCCCGGCGTGCAGATGCCGGTGCAGGCGCCGCTCGTGCAGCGGTAAGGACACATCGCTTCGAGTTGCCAATTGCCCGAGGCGTTGCAGACGCGAAGTTCCTGTCCGGCACATGCCTTTTCTCCGGCGTTGCAAGAGCGGCCCCCCTCGATGTCATTCGAGGCATCGGCCGTGTCGCGGACACCTGCATCGATCTTCGAGCCGTCGACCGAGCCGTCGAGCTTCGGTGCCGTCAAGGATTGGAAATCGCCGAGCACGTCGACGCAGCCCGACGTCAGCAGCGCGACCCATCCAAGAAGTAAGAGCTGGACGTATCGTCCAAAGTCACGGTTCAGCATTGCGGAACCCCCAAAGATGAAGTGGCAGGTTTGCCATACCGGCGATCTCTTAGGGAGCCCACGATGGCCGATCGTTCGATGGCTGTGACCGTCTGTGGAGGTGTTGACCTGGATAGGGCTATGAAAGAGCTACACAGATCTGCTGGTAAGGAACCAAAGGCCGTCGCGGTCCACGCCGCATCGGTCTTTAGCCAGTAGCGCCTTTTAGCGCGTTCAATACCGATATTTCCAGATCAGATCGAGCACCGATCCGCCCTTGTCGCCGATGCTGGTAGCGATGGACCAATTGCGGCGAAACCGCCAGTCCAGCGTGACGAGCACGCGGTCCTGCTTTTCGGTCACCATCGGGGCGCGCGTCCGGTAGCTGACTTGGGCGGTCACGCGTGGCGAGAGACGAACCGCGACTTCGGGGGTCGGGCTCTGGGTGTCACTGGTGACCCGCGTGGTGATGTCGAGCGGCGTCACGCTGGCGAGCACGCGGTTCACGCTGGTGCTGATCGCGCCGCCCGCGAGAACCGTGCCTGCGGTATTCGCGGCGCGCTGCTGCTGAAAATAGGAAGGCGCCGGTCCCGGCGCGGCATCACTGGTCGAGCCGTAGAGCAACGTGGCGACGACTTCGCTCTGCGAGCGAGCGGGCACCGATCGCAAGCTCAAGAGCCCCGTACGCAGTGGACCCACGAAGTCGGCGTAGATGCGAGTGCCGTCCGGAGCGTCCCACCGCAGCGTAACAGCAACGTTGGGATTGCCGGGCTCGTCCCCTTCGAACTGCGCGGTGCCGTGCTCGATCTCGAAGCGCTTGCCAAAGACGTCTACCGTGCCGCTAACAAATTCTACTTCGCCGCCGACATGCGCCTTGTCGGTAAGGTTGACGACCGGCTGCCCGCCCAAGGTGATCTCCATCATCGACCCACGCCGCAAAACGACTTCTTGCCCCAAATAGAACGTGACCTGCCAGCCCAGCGCGTCTTCGGCGCGCTTTTCCTCGGGCGCGGCGAGGAGCACGGGCACCATCTCCTGACCCGGGGGGCGAACGCCCACCTGAATCTCGGCGTTATCGGACAAAGCTTGCACGGCGCGCCCGGATGACTCGGGCATGTCGGCGTGGAAAACCGGCACGTCGATGTCGAGCTTCACCGTATGCTCATTCGCCATCTTGGCGTGCAACATGAGCGTCCCCCAGGCATCGCCGACGGAAACTCCTTCGAGCGTCAGTGGGACCGCTTCTCTTTGCGCAATGCGCACCTCCCCTTCCGCTTTCTCGAAGGCGAGCCCCTTCAGGTACATTTTGCCCGACGCGGTCAGGCGACCCGTCACACCGCTCGCCGACACGTCGCTCACTTCGACCTCACCGCGCTTGGTGACGGCGATCTGCGCGCGCGCTTTGCGGAACTCCTGGCCAATCTCGGGCACCAGAACACTACCGTCTCGGAATTCGAACGCGCCGTCGATGAAATCGGCGGCTTCGCCTCCTTCGCCTCCTTCGCCTCCTTGACGGATGTGCATCGTGCCGTTCAATCGACCGTCGAAATGACTGAAAATCTCGCGCAAGAAGAGCGGGTGGAGCGCGGCGGCCCGCAGATCGCGGGCTTCGACGAAGAGGTCGAGCGGCTCTTTTCTGTCGAGCTCGGGCAAAAGGGGTGACGTCCAATCGACCATCGCCGCGGCGGTGGCCGACGCACCTCCCACGTTTTGATCGACCTTCGCGCTGACGACGAGACGCCCTTTGGCCAATCGGAGCTGCGCCATGGCAGTCGGAAAAACCGCCGTCTCGAGGGTCAAGTTGGTGGCATCGATCTCCGCTTCGATCTGAGGATCGCGGTTCAGACCGCGGAAGGTGAGCATACCGCTCGCAAAACCTCCCACGACGTTTTCTGACAGCGCCGGCACGCTCGCGAGCGGAAATTGATAGAGCCGCGCACGCCCCGTCGCTTCCCACCATCCGTCGCCGCGACGTCGGCGGTCTCGACCGCTGTGCTCGGCGGATGCCGCATCTTCGTCGCCGTCCGAGCTCGCCGTTTTTGACAGGGCCGCCAACAGCTTCTCGAGACGCGCGTCGATTTGCGTGCTCGCGTCGAACACCACGCCTTGCGGGCGGCTGGCGCGAACCCGGGCCAGCGCCTTTTCGCCGTCGTAACGGGCCTGCGCATCGACGTCGACCGGCAAGCCAAGCCCTGCATTGGCAGGCTCGATCGCGTGTCCCTGCACCGTGACCCCGACGGTGGGGGTGCGGATGGAGCCCGTGAGCGTGCCGGTCGCCTCCACGTCGCCTCGCCAGCCAGGAAGGCGCCACCTAGTCGGATAGACGGCGAGGTTACGACGGGGTAGCGCGATCTCGGCGGTCATCGGCAGATCCCAAAGTCGGTCGAGGGCGCCCTCGCGCCAAAAATCGGCCAAGCGAAGCTCGGTGGAGGAGGCGGAAAGACCCGCGAAGATACCTTCGGCGTCGATGAGTCGCGCCGTGAGCTGCCCTTTCGGCTGGTCTGCATCGACGTGCAGGGCGAGCTGCACATCGACGTCCTCGCTCGTTTTGCCGATCCGCAGCCCATCGGTCCAGAAAAGGAGGTCGGCGTCGGGGGGCGCGCCCTCGGAGCGCGCTTTACCTCCCTCACCCGAATCGGGCTCTCTATCACGCGAGAGCACGATCTTGGCTCGGGCAGCGCCTTCCAATTCACCGAGCGATTGCACGACGACCGCGAACTGCTCGCGGAAGCGTGCGAGATCGAGCGCGCCGTCGATCTGGAGCTTTCCGCGCGCGTTCTCCCAAGAAGACGGGCGAAGCGCGGATCCTGGCAATGTGGCGCCGTTGGAGGTGACGGTCAGCGAGCCGAGCGTGCCCCAGACGACGTCGACACCTCCCGAAAAACGGCCATCGCTGACGTCGGCTTCTCCCTGCGCACCCACGTTCGCTATCTGACCCATTCGGCCATTTTCGAGGCGCATCCGAGCGTGCCCGCGCTCGCTGCGAGAGGTGAGCTCGGCGTCGACGTCGAACGAGAGGCGGCCGCCCACGATCGCGCCGGGCAAGAGAATGGCGCCCATCTTCGCCAAATCGACATCGCCCGCGGCAAGACGAACCTTCACGCTCGCAGGAGAGATGCTGAGCGAGCCGGCGATCGGCTCTCCCGCGCCTTCGATCGAGATCCCTTGCAGGTCGATGCGATCGTCGGTGACGGCGATGCTCCGCACTTTGCCGAACACGGCGACGTCACCGCGCGCGGCTGCAAGCTCGAGGTTGTGCACCACGGTTCCCGCTGGCGTCGTTTCGACCGACGCTTGTGCGCCGAGCTTGGCCACCTCTTTGCCGGACACGGCGGCAACGACCTGAAGTCGCGAGAGCGGACCGTCCGCTTTGGCGCGGACCTCGGGAAAAGCGAGAGGACCGGCCTGAAAATTGGTTCCTTCGAGCGTGGCGTCGATGGTGAGCGCGTCGAACGGTCCGCGTACGGTACCGCTGATGTGACCTTGGCCGAGTGCAACGCCGGGGCGCGCGAAATGAGCGGTGGTGCCGTCTACGGCGGCGTTGAGACGCCCATTGACGATCGAGCCTTTGGCTCGCCATACGAGCTGCCCTTTTCCGATAGGCGCGAGCCACGGTACGCGCTCCATCGCCGGCGCGCGTGCGCTCCAGTCGAGGTCGACGACGACGGGACCGTCGTTCGCCCCGGGATGCACGTCGACGTCGATTTCGGACGCGAGCGCCCGATCGTGAAGCTCGACTTTACCCACCACGCGCGAGCCGGCGATCGTCGTCGTGACGGACGCCGCCGGCACGTCGAGGGTCGCGAGACGAAAGGGCTCGGTCTCGGCGACGATACTGCCTTCCAAGCCGCGTACGCGATCCACGCCGATGTTCACCGTCGCCGACGCCGAGATCGCCGTCTCGGGCGCGCCCTCTGCGAACGATCGCAAATCGACGTTACGCGCCTCCACGGCGAGGTTGGTGCGCACTCCCCCTTCGAAGCTCAATTGACCCGCGAAATCGGCGTTGCCGCTTCCGACCTCCGCCGACCCTCGCGCAAAGAGGTTGGACGGCTCGCCGCGCGCTTGAACGTGCACCTTCACGTCGTTGCGGATCGGCCACCACGGGAAGAAAGCGCGCACGGCCTCGGGCCGCGCGCGCAGCGCGTCTCCGGTGAAGTGGAGCTCACTGCCGTCGAGACCGCCGCGCAAGTTGACTTGCACGTCGGCCACGGTCCCGTCGAACACTCCCCACACCGAAACCGCTTTGCCAGTGCTGGAAGGGAGCTCGATACGCAGCTCGGCCGTGCCCGTCGCGGGCTTCGACGCGAGGCCCCCTGCTTGCACGGAAAAGCGGCGAACTCGAATCGACGTGCGCTCGGTCCCCGCCAGAACGGAGCCATGGACATTGGCGAGATCGACGTCGAGACCCTCGAGCCCGGCGATGCCTCCGCGGGCGTTCACGTGGTGCAGCTCGACCTCGGGAAGCCAAACGCGCACCCGTGGGCCCGGGCCCGAAGACGCAGCAGTAGGGTCCGCGGCCGGGCGCGGTTCGAAGGCGCGCGCCAAGGTCGGAATACCCTCGTCGTCCTCGATGATGATGGCCTCGGCGCGCTCGGCGCGCGCGTGGCGGATGTCGATCTCGATGGAACGTGAGGCATTGGTCAGGCGCCGCGCGAGCTCGAGAAGCGGCGAGCGGCCGCGCAGACCGAAGACGGTGAGCACGCGCGCTCCGCTCGGATCATCGACGATGGCGTCGGCACCTTCGAACCCTCCGGCATCGATGTGATCAATCTTCTGGATGGTGATGCGCCCCGTGAACGTGCTCGTCAGAACGTCGCTCAGCAAGCGCGCCGCGAGCCTTCGCGTCGGCCTCACGTTGAGATGGAGCAGGGCACCTCCCACCGTGGCGCCCCCGAAGGTGACGGCCAAAATGACGCCGCCGATCAAACTGCGCCCGAGCGAGCGAGGCGCTCGCGTCGTGGTGGACGGCCCATCCATCAGCGGCTCTCGATTCCGATCGACAGTGCGAAGGCGTTGGCCGGGACTTTCTCGCTCGAAGCCGCGCTTGGCGCGAACGCCTGCGCGCCGGGAATGGGGAAACCGAGATCGAGGCCGATGGCGCCGACGGGCGTGTCGTACCGAATACCGGTGCCGCAAGAAAGGTGCGGGTAGAGCAGCCGGACGTCGAAACGGTATTGGGAGACGTCGCTCGCGTCGCAGAAAAGGACGCCGCCGAGATCGCCGGACAAAGGGAAGCGAACCTCGACCGACGCCTCCCAGAGGGTAAGGCCGCCCGTCGGAAAGAGGGTCGGGTTGAGAGGATCCTCGTCCACACCCGGTAGAAATTGGCTCACTTTACCCTTCGGTCCCACGCCTCGATAAGGATAGCCCCGATTGGAATTGGGGCCGCCCGAGAAGAATCCGCGGAAAAAAACGAGCTGAATGTCGTCCACGCCGGGCTCGATGCCGGGGCGAAAGGTGTCGCCGTAACTCGAGGGAAGCGGAAGGAGAAATCCGGTCGTGGCGCGCAGGGCCAAGGTCCAACGGCGCGAGAGAGGGATGTACCCGCGCACCTCGGGCTGAAGTCGGAGATCCTTGGCAAACAGCACGCCATCGCCCCGGAAATTGGGGAGCACGGGAAGGCCCGCCACCTGGAGGTCGTTGCCCACGAAAATGCCCGAGCGGGGGCGAATGGCGTCGTTGCGGAGGTCGAGCGTGGTCTTCAGGTCGACGTACGAGAGCACCACTTTATGGAAATTTTGGAGGGTCGCCCCGTAGTCGAAGGGAAAGCTATTTTGGAAGTTGTAAGAAAGATTGGCGTAAAAAGGCCCGAACGAGCGATCGAACCCGTAGCCGGCGCTGAGATCGAGGTACCCGGGGACGAACGCCTTCGCGGGCCGGTCGGCGTCGGTGAAGGCGAGGACTGGATAAACGTTGATCTCGCCGCGGACGGTGCCCCCGGTACGTGCCTCGAGCACGCCCGGCTGACGCAGCTCGGCCCGCGCCCGCGCTTCGAAAAGCACCTCCTGCGGCGCCTGGAATTTCGGTAGACGGGTCGGATAGAGCACGATTCCGGGGCGCAAATCGATGTTGAAACGCCTCAATCCTCCCAAGAAATTGCGATCCTCCCAGCCGGTGAGCGCGTGCACGCCGGAGCGAATCACGTCGAGCTCGATGCCTCCTCCCACCTTGACGGCGCGCAGCTCGCTCGGCGTGACGACGACCTTGACGGGCACCGTCGGCGAATTCGGATGCGAAAGATCGGGCTCCACCTCCGCTTCCGCAAAAACACCGAGCGCGAGGATGGCGCGTTTGGCC
>DATHEQ010000360.1:0-10813 GCA_035318505.1 Polyangiaceae bacterium
GAGTTCCCGCTCGAGCGCTTCGGCAACCTGCTCGTGGTTGCCGCGCTTTTCTTCGAGCTCCGCGATTCGCCCCACCGCCTCGCGGTTCTTGGGGTCGATCTCGTCCAAGATCATGAGAAAACGCGCAATGGCGCCGTCGGAATCGTCGAGCGCGTCGGCGAGAAGATTTCCCTCGCGCATGGCAACGGCGACCCGCTCCTCGGTCGTTTTCATGAGCGGGAAGAGGCGGTGGATGAACTCTTGCGTCTGCTCGGGATCGCCGCGCTCCTCGGCGTCGTCGGCCAGCTTGGTCAGCACTTCGGGATCGTCCCCGTCCTCGAGCGCCTTCATCAGGATTTCGCGCGCCACTTCGGCGTTGCCGAGCTCGTCGGCATGGATCGCGGCCGCGCGTTTGCGCAAGGCCTGGCGCTTGGTCCTGTCATCGATCTTGTCGGCACGCGCCGCGAAGAAATCGGCCAGGTCAGCGAAGCGCGTTCCTTCCGTGTAGCGTCGTTCGACCTCGCGCGCGTACTCGTCGTTGTAGGGGTCGAGCGCGCTTGCGTTTTCGACTTGGAGAAGTGCGCTGTCTTCGTCGCCGGCGCGACTCAAGAGCGTCGCCGCTTTGACGAGCAGCGCGGCCTTGCTCTTGGCCTCGCTGGTCAGCTCGGCGCGCTGTCCCACGACGTAGGCCGCTCGATCCCAGCGTTCGCCCGAAACGAAAGAGCGCTCCGCTGCTTCCCACATCTTCGACCCGCCGTCGGATTCGGCGGCCTGAACGTAGGCCTCTCCCGCTTCGCCGAGCTCGCCGGCCTTTTCGTAGAGCTCCCCCATTTTTTGGTAGAGCCCAGCGCGTACACCCTTGTCTTCGACGGCCGCCGCGCATTCGCTGATGACTTGGCAGGCGAGGTCGCGGCGCTGACCCTTTTCGAAGAGCTTCACCGCCGTTTGGATAGGCGCCTCGTCTCCCGTCAACATCGCGGCCAAACGGGCCCACGCTTCTCCGGCGGCCACGAAATCCTTGCGCTTGACCTCGTGCAGCTGGGCAAGCTTCTTCTCGAGCGCGATCTTGGCCTCGGCGTCGTTGGTGCTCATCGCCTCCTGCTCGAGTTGAGCAGCAAGCTCGTCCCAGCGACCGCCGCGTTCGAGCAGACGGCGCAAATGTTCGCGTGCCGTGGCATCAGCGCGATCGATGGTGCAGATCTGCTTCCACGCTTGAATCGCCGTTTCGAGATCGCGCAGCTGCGTTTCGCACAGCCCCGCCACGTCGAGCAGCTGCTGTTTGCGCGTCTCGCTCGAAGCGTTGGGTGCTCGCGCGGCCTGCATCAGCACGTCGCGAAGCTCCGCGTATTGCCGCTTCTGGCGTAGATAATCCTCGACCCATGCCAATGCTTCGGGGTGGGCGGGGTCGGTGGCGAGCACGCTTTTGTATTTGGCGAGCGCCTGGGGCTTCTGCCCTCGAGCGGCGAGCGCCGACGCCTCTTGCAGTGTGCGCATCACCTGTTCGGCGCGAAGTTCCGAACCCCCTTCCCCGCCGGCGTCACCTTCGCCAGATCCGGGGAGCGGTCCCATCGAAGCCGGCGCGTGCCGCGGCGTGTAGCCGCCCATATCGGGTGCGCCGGTCTCGCGGCGAGCCTCGGGACCCATCGCGCCACCCGGATTGACCTGCAAATACTCTTGCCAGCGGGGGAAGAGCTCGTTGGAACGCCCAAGCTCGCGCGCATAATGCCCCGCGAGCTGCATGGCGCGGTCGTGCCCGGGCGACGCGTCGAGCGCCGCGGTGGAATACGCGAAGCCGTGCTCTCCGGGGTACATCTCTGAAAGCGAGACGAATAGATCGGCGGCTTCTTGCCGCTCCGCGTGCGACACGGCCTCTCCCGCTTGCATGCGCTCGAGGATCGAAGCTGCCAGCTCCTGTACGAGCGCGGCGTCATCCTGCGCGATGTTGCGCGCGTCACGGAGAACCTGCGTTGCGCCCGGTCGATCGCCGAGCAGCTTGCGAATCTCTGCTTCGTCGCGATAGAGCGCGAGCTTGCGCTCGACGTCGGTGATGATCGATTGCTCCAGCGCGAAGAGGGGCAGCGCGTCGGCGTATTGTTCGGATTCTTTGTAGAGCTCGCGCAGCGCGTAGACGGCGTAGGCGGATGTGTTATCGAGCTCGATGGCGCGGCGGTAATTGTCCGCGCCCTTCTTCGGCGTAGAAAGCGGGGCCTCCGTCCACAGCCGGCCAAGCTCCTCGTGAATTCCAGCCAAATGCAGGCGGAGGTCGGGGTTCTGGGCGGCGAGCGGGTTCAGCGCCTTGGCGCGCCGTTCGAGCAGCGCAACCAGCGCTTTGTGCTCGCCTTTATCGCGGTAAAGCTGCGCGAGCCGTTCGGCCGCCGTTTCTTGAGTGGGGTCTTTATCGACCGCCATCATGAGGACGCGCGCCGCTCGATGTGGGTCGCCGAGCGTGACCGACCAGACGTTGGCCGCCTCACTCAGCCAGTGGCTGGCGTAGCTCGGGTCAGGGGTGGCATTGCCAACCTTCTCGAGGAACACCGCATACGACTTCGGGTCGGCATTGCCGGCGTTGTGGGCGTAGGCAAGCGCTTCCTGGTCGTGCGGGTTAGCAACGAGCCGCTGCACCAAGACATCAATCTCACTCGCATCCATGGGCAATCAGGACGCTATCACGCGAAGAAACCCCTCGGCAACGCGGCGATTTATGCACGGACACGGTAAACCACCACGGGGTGGCCCCGCCCGGTTGGCGGGCTGGAGGGTCCCGTGACTCTTGAGACTTCCGGCCGCGCTGCCGTTAACGCCGGTCGGGCGTGGGGCGGGGTTCTCCAGAAGTCGACGCGTCAGGACGAGATTCGCGCTCGCCAAGCGCTATACTCGACTTGTTGAAGTACGGCGACGACGCTCCCATTCCCGATCCTTACCTTCTTCCAACAGGAGCGCCGCCCACCCCTCCTGCGGAGCCCCCGACGGCGACACCGCCCCCCACGACGCCCCCCGGCGGGTATGCGGCGAAGCCGTTCGCGGCTGTACCGGATAGTCCGTACGCGACCTGGGCACTCATCATCGGTGTTTTCGGGCTCATCTGCTTCGGCGCCGGTCCCGTGCTCGGAATGATTGCCGTCGTTTTAGGCGCGCTCGGTTGGAGACAAGTCACGAAGGCCGGCGGGGGGATGCGCGGCAAATTCTCCGCCGCCGCCGGCATTCTCACGGGGGTTTTGGCGATCGGCTTTTTCGCCGGTGAGGTTGCTCTTTATCTGATGCTCGTGCGGCCACAGCGAATCGCCGCGAGCGCATCGGGCAAAGGGCAAGAACCCTCTGCCGCCGTGTCATCGACCGCCGACGATGATTCGGCGAACGCGGCCGGTACGACGCCCGCCGAACCGCCGTCCGGCGCCAGCGTCGTCACCACGGTGGGGCACATCACCGTCGTCGATGTGGCGCTCGGCGTCGCCTCGCTCTCGAACGAGCTCCGTCGACAGCACGCCGAAGCGACCGCCAATGGCGAGAAGCTCATGCTCGAGACGACGGCGACCGGGTGCCCGCAGTGCCAAGGCATCGCTTCGTCGCTGCCCGATCCGCGCATGCAGGCCGCCCTCGACCATGTACGCGTCGTGCGCGTCGATCGTGACCCGTTCGAAGAAGATCTCGCAGAGCTCGAGATCCCTTCGCGTCCCCTCCCCGGTTTTTTTCTTCTTGACTCGGATCTGCGGGTCACCGACGCCATCAACGGCGGTGAATGGGACGACGACATCGCCGTGAACATCGCGCCGGTTCTCGGACCGTTCGTGCGCGGTACGTACGCCAAACGCCGCTCGCCCTGGAAAAAGCTGCCGCGACCTGGCGGCACCGTTCTCTAAATTCTCGCAATCGTCGCGCGGCCGCCTACCCCTCGCCACCTCAGGCACCGCCGTGGTCGTCGCGCGGACATCAGGAACGCCGGCTACCGCCCCGCCGCCGTGCACCTGCGACGAAACTTTGCGGCGCTGAGCGACGGCGCGTTGCGCTTCCTTAAGTTTGAGCGTCGCCAACCGCAAAATGGAGGGACCCGACGGGTTGCTCCGTCGCCCCCTTCTACGTATCGTGCCCCCCTCGATGCAGCACGCCCAGCGCCTCGACAAACCCGCACCGCAAGGCCAACCCCTGCCCGCGCAATCGCTTCGTTCCGAAATGGAGCGACGGCGTGCGCAGGGTAAGGCGTTCTCCATCAAGGAAGCGGTCAACATCATCGTACCGCTCTGTGTCGAGGTCGCGCAGCGCCACAGCCGCGGCGATCGGATGTTCGTGCATCCATCGTCGATCGTGCTGGCCGGCCCGGGTCGGGTGCAGATTGCCGCCGAGCTGGCGACCGTGCCTCCCACACTGGACCGCGATCGCGCGTGTCTTGCCCCCGAAGAAAAGCACGGGGAAGCGGGCGATGCCCGATCGTCGGTTTTCACGATTGGCGCCATCTTTTACGAGCTTCTCACCAACGAGGTCGTCGGGCCGGCCATGGCACGACCGACGCAAGTCGTGCCCGGACTTCACCCGGCCGTCGAGGTGATCCTCGGCAAAGCCCTCGTCACGGACCGCGGCCATCGCCCGGACGATCTCGGCGCGCTTGCCCAAGCGCTGCACCACGTCGTCCCTTCCGAAACGGTGCCCCCTCCGGCGGACGAATCGCACCTCGACCGCGGCGCTGACTTCGCAGTCGACGTGTCGCTTTCCATGCTTCCCCCCGAACCGGTGCCGACGGCGGCCTCGGGAGGCGGCGCAGGTCGAGCTCCCGCCGCGATGCCGACGGCTCAAAAGGCGATGCAAGGGCCGGATCCGTACGCCATGGCCGTCGTCCAGGCGCCCAAGGCCGCGCCGCGCGGGCACGACCCAACCGCGCAGCTCACCGACGTCAAAGCACGCCTCGAATCGGATCCCCGCCCCCGCTATGTCGTGATCAAAGAGGGGATGGACCATGGGCCCTTCAATGCCGTCGAGCTACTGCAGCAGATCGGGTCCCATGCCTTCGAGGGAAAGCACACGTTGCGCGACGCGCTTTCCGGCGATGAAAAGCCGATCGAGGAGTGGAAGGAGTTTGCCCCCTTCGCCGAACACGCCAAGATCAACCGCGAGATCGTCGCTGAAAAGAAGGCGATCGAGCAGGTCGTGGTGGCCGAAGCGAAAGGCACCCGCGCCAAGACATTCGTCGGTATCGGCGCCCTCGCCATCCTTTTGGCGGGCATCGCCGGCTGGTACGTCCGGGCGCGCGGCCTCCGCAACGACGCCATTCGCCTGGCCGAGGAGCAAGGGATCAGCGTCGAAGCGGCGGGCGGCTTGAAAGGCCAAGCCCGAAAGAACGTGGGCGCTCGTCCCGGAGGCGGCGGAGGAGGCCCGGTGATTCCGAGCGGTCTCTCCTGCGAAGGCGCGCGCGCGAAATACATCGAAGAGATCAGCATCGGCGGTGCCAAGGGGCAGGCCGACCTCACCGCGGGACAGTTTGCATCGGTCCTCAATAACGGAAGCTACATCACCGGCTGCGGCACCCCGGGGAGCATGCACGTCACCGTCTGTGCCGCCGTACAGAACGGTCGCGCGGTAGGCGTCACCGTCACCACCGAGCCATCGAATGGCGGCATCTCCAGCTGCATCGCGGGTGCAGTGCGCCGCATGAGCTTTCCCTCCAACCCAAAGCTCGACATCGCAACCACGCGGTTCTGAGTCGGTACCCAGCGGGTAAGCACCCGGGGGCCGCTCCTCGGAGGCACGCAAGGCCGCCATCGTCCGGCGCCGTCGGCAGGCCGGGGTGACAAGGCGCCTCCCCTGCGCTTAGATACGCGGCGTGCGTGTCCGTCCTCCGCTTCGCGCGCTTCTCCTGCCGATCCTATTGGCCGCGGCGTGTACGGTGCCGGTCGCGGGCGGTCTCGACGAAGGTCAGGCCAATCGCATCGTCCTCGCCTTGGACCGCGCCGGCGTCGGTTCGGAAAAGGAGACCGACCCCGTCACCGAAGGGCGCTACCGGGTCGTCGTCGAGCGCGATGAAGCGCCGCGCGCCATCACCGCCATGCGCGCTGAGGATCTGCCCGCTCCGGCGAGCCTTGGCTTACTGGACTCGATGGGCAAAGGGGCACTTTTGCCCAGTCGACTGGCCGAGCATGCTCAATTCCTGGCCGGACTGAGCGGGGAGCTCGAGCGCACGCTGCTCGCGATCGAAGGCATGCTTTCCGCGCGCGTGCACGTCTCCCTTCCCGAAAACGATCCGCTGCGCGAAGGGCCCCGGCTGAAACCGACAGCGTCGGTGCTCCTCCAGCATCGCGGCGCGACGCCTCCCATCGACGTGCACGAGGTAAAACGGATCGTCGCCGGCGCAGCGCCCGGACTTGCTCCCGACGACGTCGCCGTGGTCATGGTTCCCCGCCCGCCGGGCAACGCCGCCGACCGGGCGCTCGCGCGGCTCGGTCCCATCACGGCCACCCGCGGATCGGTGGGCCTTTTGCGCATCGTCACCGCCGGCGTGGTCGCCTTCGACCTCGCGCTCGTCGTCACCGTACTCTTGCTTTGGTCGCGACTGCGCAAGCTTCGCGCGCTAGCCACCGAGCCTTCTTTGCAACAACCGCGACGGTCCGGCATTTGATTCAAATTCAGCACCTCTCCAAGACGTTCGCTCACCCCGTGCTCCACGACGTCACGTTGCGCATTCCCGCCGGGTGCCTTTACGGCCTCATTGGACCCGGGGCGAGCGGCAAAAGCGTGCTCCTCAAGATGATCACCGCGCTCATGCGTCCCGACGCGGGGACGCTTCACGTCGACGGACAAGACGTGCTCGCCTTGAGCGAGATCGAGCTTGCCGCGTTTCGTCTGAAATTCGGGATGCTTTTTCAAAATAACGCGCTTTTCGACTCGATGACCGTGGCCGACAACGTCGGCTTCCCGCTGCGGCGGCTCGGACGATTCGGCGAGGAGGAGATCGCCGAGCGGGTGCACGAACGCCTTTCCGCCGTTTCGCTGGCCGAATTCGCGGATCGCATTCCTGCCAGCCTCTCTGGCGGGCAAAAGAAAAGAGTAGGCGTAGCGCGCGCCACCATCACCCAAGCCCCCATCATCTTTTACGACGAGCCGGCGGCGGGGCTCGATCCGGTCACCTCGCAAAAGATTTTCGACCTCTTGCGCAAGGAACAGGAGAGCGCAAAGACAACGGTGATCATGGTGTCGAGCGACATCGATCGCCTGCTCACCGTCACCGATCGCGTCGGAATGATGTACCGAGGATCGCTCGTTTTCGATGGCAGCACCAGCGAAGCGCAAGGCAGCGCGCACGCCCACGTGAAGCAGTTCATTCACGGCCTCGCGGAGGGACCGCTGTGAGCAAGATGTTTTCGCCCATCGCCGCCGCTCGCGAAGGGCTCTTCGGACTGGCGGCAACGCTCGGCAAAATGGGCATCGTCGCCGGCCAAATCGGTCGCCGTCTCTACCGGCTCGACCTCGATCACGAAGAGTTCTGGCGCAACATGTACAAGATGGGCGTCAAATCGGTCCCCATCGTTCTGCTCACCGCGCTCTTCACCGGCGCGACCATGGTGGTGCAAGCCGCCCCCATCGTGCAGCGCTACGGCGCGAACCAGCTGCTTGGCTGGGGCGCCGGGTTCGGGATTTTGCGGGAAGTCGGCCCCATTCTAACGGCGCTCATGATCTCCGGTCGCGTCGGGGCCAACAACACCGCCGAGCTCGGGACCATGACGGTCACCGAGCAGATCGACGCCTTGCGCGCGCTCGCCATCGATCCCATTGCCTTTTTGATCGTGCCGCGCTTCGTCGCCATCGTGCTGACGTTGTTCTTCTCGACGCTCTACGCCGATGCGGTGGCGTTGGTCGGGGCGGCGTATGCCGGCAAAGCCTTGGTCGGCGTCGAGCCCATCACATTCTACAACGCGCTCACGTCGGACTTCATGGGCATCGCCGATGTGACCAATGGCCTCGTGAAGAGCGTCATCTTCGGCATCGCCATCGGGCTCGCCAGCTGCACCTTCGGGATGGGGGTGAGCGGTGGAGCGCCCGGTGTGGGACGTGCCGTCAACGCCACCGTGGTGGCGAGCGCAGCGGGCATTTTCGTGGTCGACTACTTCGTCAGTTTCATTTTGATCTAGGGATTGAGGCGAGTTTGAGTGCAACGTCGAACGCCAGCGCCGAAACGACGAACGCCCTCCCCGCCGACGATGGGCTCGCCGCAAGTATCGGCCGCGCCGTCTTCGAAAGTATTCACAGCACGCGCGAGGTCTACGGCGTTCTGGTCCGCACCCTTTATTACATCGCCCGCGCGCGCACCGATCGCGACGCCGTCATCCGGCAGATGTACGAGATCGGCAACCGCTCGCTGTTTCTCCTGACGGTCGTGATCGGCTTCATCGGCATGATCTTCGTCCTGCAGGCCGGCTTGCAAATGCAGCGCGTGATCCCCGATCTGACCATGCTGGGCGCGTCTTTCATGGAGCTGCTCGTGCGCGAGCTGGCGCCCACCATCGTGGCGCTGATGCTGGCGACGCGAGTCGGCGCGGGCATCGCCGCCGAGATCGGATCCATGGTCGTCACCGAGCAAATCGACGCCCTGCGCATGTGCGCCGCCGACCCCATCGATTACCTGGTGAAACCGCGCTTTATCGCCTGCTTGCTCATGACCACCGTGCTCACGCTGTGGAGCGGCGGCGTCTCGGTGGCGAGCGGCATCGTCACCGCCGAGGTCATTTTTCAGGTCACGCCGCGCACCTTCTGGAATCTTTCCCTCGTTCACGCCAGCGACGTCGCGACGGGGCTCACCAAATGCATCGCTTACGGCGCCGCCATTCCCATCGTCTCTGCGCACTGCGGTCTCTCCACGTTCGGCGGCTCGGAAGGGGTCGGCTCGGCAACGACGCGCGCCGTCGTCCAGTCGTCGCTCGCGGTCATCGTTTTGAACTTCATCATCTCGAGCACCGCCTTCCTGGTGTTCAAATGATCTCGTTTCGCAACGTCTCCAAGTCGTTCGGCACGAAGAGCGTCCTTTCCGACGTCTCTTTCGACATCGAGAACGGCGAGGTCTTTTTCATCATCGGCGCGTCGGGGGTGGGCAAGAGCGTACTCATCAAGCAGCTCGTCGGCCTCTTGCGCCCCGACGGCGGAGACATCTTGCTCGATGGAGACGAGGTGAGCCGATTCGACGAACAGGCCATGTACGCCGTTCGCAAGAAGTGCGCGATGGTGTTTCAGCATTCGACCCTCTTCGACTCCATGACCTGCCTCGAAAACGTGGCTCTGCCTCTGCGCAAACATCGAGGGATGAAACCGCGCGAAGCGCTGGCGGCCGCGCGGGATCGATTGGAGCAGGTGCACATGCACGAATTCGGCGATCGCTATCCGGCCGAGCTCGGCGACGGCATGAAAAAACGGGTCGCCATCGCCCGCGCGCTCACGCTCGACCCGCGCTACGTGCTCTTCGACGAGCCGACCACGAGCCTCGATCTCGTGAGCGCGCGCCGCGTCGACAAGCTGATTCGCGAGCTCGCCGATAGTCTCGGCGTCACCTGCATCGTCGTTTCGCACGATCTCAATTCCATCTTCGGCATCGCCACGCGGATCGCCATGCTCTACAAAGGGCAAGTAAGACTCCTCGGCACGCCGGCTGATTTCAAAGGCACCTCGGACGAAATCATCCAACAGTTCATCCAGGGTCGCGCCCAGGGCCCCATGGAGACGTGAAAGGATCCACGAACGTGAAGGAGCGCGCAATCGAGGTCAAGGTCGGCCTCCTCATCTTGGTAGCCCTGGGACTCCTCGGGGCGTTCGTGCTGGTCATGGGGCAGATCAGCTTTCAGCCGAAGTTCTCCGTGTTCGTCGACTTCGACAATCCCGGCGGGCTCGCCGTCGGTTCGGCGGTACGCGTGGCCGGCGTGAAGGTCGGCAAGATCGACGAGATTCAGTACCGGGGCGGCGAGATGAACACCGTAACGAATCATCGCGAGCCCTTGGTACGGGTCAAGCTCTCGCTCGAAAAGCGCTACCAGCAAGCGGTGCGCGACAATTCGATCTTCTACGTCACGACGCAGGGCATGCTGGGCGAGCAATTTTTGCAGATCGACCCCGGCAGCGCCGATCGGCCCATGCTCCCCGAAGGCGGCGTCGCGCGCGGGCTCGATCCGCCGCGTCTCGATATGCTGCTCGCCGAGGGTTTCGAGCTGCTCCACACCGGCGTCACCGTGCTGCGCGAGAACCGCAAACAGATCTCCGAAACGTTCGACGGCCTGCACGACACGCTGCGCGGCACCGGTGAGTTCTTGAAGCGCAACCAGGACCGACTCGACCGCATCGCCGAGGGGATCGAGAAGCTTGCGAACGATTCCGACGAGCTCGTCAAATCGGTGCGCGGTCGGTACGTCGATAACCCGCAAGTCGGCCGGATCATGGACAGCATCGACAATACGACCGCGATCGTTTCGCGCGACGTCGAGCCGCTCATCAAGGACGCAAAAGAGGTGCTCGCGAACGTCGAACGGCTGACGAAGACGGTGTCCGGGCCGGAAGAACAGGCCAAGATCAAATCGGCCATCGGCGACATCGCGGCGCTCGCCAACCACGCCAAGGTGACGGCGGCCGATGCGCAGGCCATCGTTTCCCACATCCGCCACGGGCAGGGCTCGGTGGGTGCCATGGTGATGGACGAGCAACTCTATGACGACATCCAAGAGCTGACGCGCGACCTCAAACACAACCCGTGGAAGCTCTTCTGGCGGGAGTGACGGACGCGCCATCGCCCCCGGCTCGCCCGCGCTAGTCGGCGGGACCGGTCCCCCCCTCGGGGCCGACGCCAGCTTCGACGCGGAAGTTGATACGGGTGAGG
>DATHEQ010000361.1:0-13615 GCA_035318505.1 Polyangiaceae bacterium
GGCGAACGGAGCCCCATCAAATACCTTCGTCTCGGCAGCGCAGAGGCGACGACCATGCTCGTGCGCGCAGCCGACAGCGGACCGTGCGCGCTGGTGCAAGTCACCTGGCCGCCCCATACGTTGGCGCGGAGTCGTTACTTCTATTTCATGCTCATCGGGTCACTGGCCGTGATCGCCGTGGCGGCAGCGCTCGGTATGTTCGTGGTGGTGCAGCCGCTCGCGCGGCGCATCGACAAGCTGAGGCGCGCCGCCGGCGCGGTCGGATCGCTGGAAGGGTACGTTTCGGCGGGGGATCCCGCTTCCGACGAGATCGGAGATCTGTCGGCGAGCCTCGATCGCGCCCATGCCAGGATCCGCGCCGACGCCGAAAGCCTCGAACAGAGGCAACGCACGCTCCAACGCCACCTTGCCGATATCGCGCATGACTTGAAGACGCCTATCGCATCGCTACAGATAGCGCTCGAACAAGCCACGAAGCAGAGCGAGAGCCGCGATCTCTCCGATCTGTTGAAGGGATCGCTGAACGACGTCATCTACCTGAACGCGCTGACCACGAACTTGCGACTCGCTTGCCAGTTGCGCGACGGGTGGAATCCGGCCGAATGGAGTCCCGGCGTCGATCTCGGCGAGACGGTGGATCGCGTCGTGGCGCGCGCCAGGTATTTCGCGCGCAACCGTGGAATGGCGCTCGAGGCGGCGCGCCCCGACGTGCCCGTGTTGGCATCGTGCCACCCCACCGCCGTTGAGCAGGCGATCACCAATTTGGTGGAGAATGCGATCGCTTACGGCGATGTGGGGGGCCACGTTGCCGTCGTGCTCGAAGCCGATCCCAGAGGGTTCACGCTTCTCGTCGCCGACGATGGTCCCGGCGTGCCACCGGCGGAAATGCCTCGCCTCGGCGAACGGACATTTCGCACCGATCAGGCGCGCCAGCGTGATCCTTCCGGCAGTGGCCTCGGGTTGGCCATCACAAGCGAGATCTGCAAGCGGTGTGGATGGAAGCTTGCGTTCGAGCCGAACGACCCGCGCGGCCTCAGGGTGAGCATCGCCGGCCCGACGGCGCCTGTCGCGACCTAGTCAGATCGTCACGCAGTCTAACGTGCGCTCGAGCGTCTGCCCTCGATGCGAAGTCCGGCGCCGTCGGAAATCCGTGCCGTTGCGCAGGCGCAACGGCATTGGCGCGACGGTGCGATTGTGGCGCAAGCGCGTTCTCTCTCTCAAGGGTTGTTGCGGCCATATGGATACGACCATGGTTCTTCTTTAATGGCGCGCAAGCTTGTGAAGAATGGTCGCCATGGCGTGCTCCAAATTCTCTTGCGTTGGTGCCACGGTTTTGGCCACGGCCGCTTTGGGTCTCGGGTGC
Source organism: Polyangiaceae bacterium (assembly GCA_035318505.1). Lineage (GTDB taxonomy): Bacteria > Myxococcota_A > Polyangia > Polyangiales > Polyangiaceae > DASWDH01. Next base: position 1,364 of record DATHEQ010000361.1, read on the forward strand.
GGCTCGTCTAACGCGCCGTCGGCGGCAACGACGCCTTCGGTCGATGGCTCGGCGCCGGACGGCTCGGCGCCGGACGGCTCGGCGCGGGATGGCGGTTTGACTCCCTTCGAACCCGTTTCTCCTTACACATACGTGCCCAAGTTGAAGAACGTTCTCGTCGGCCTGCCCGCGACCGAGGACGAGATCCAAGCGGTGAAGGCCGACCCGGCGGCGCTGAAGACGCTGATCTCGGGTTGGATGGAGCTGCCGCAATACGGGCAGAAACTGATGCGGTTCTTCCAGCTCGCTTTTCAGCAGACCCAGGTCTCGGTGCTCGATTATGCCGACCAGAGTTATCCGCGCAACATCGTGTTCAATACGGGCACCGCGCCGTTATTGATGCAAAACGCACAGGAGAGCTTTGCTCGCACGATGGCCGAGCTGCTGGTCGCCCAGCATCGTCCTTTGACCGAGAGCTTCACCGTCCAGCAGTTCATGATGACCACGGCGCTGAAAGAGCTCTACGCATTTCTCGACGTCTGGCAGGTCAATGACAATGGCACCATCACGGACCGGTTCGTCCAAGCCCACCCCACCCTCGGGGCGATCTATGCCGGCACGGCACAGGGACCGATTCCCATCTCCGAGACGCTCGACCCCAGAAGCCCCAATTACATGCACTGGTACAATCCTGATGCCGCGACGGAGGATGCGACGGTCCCGGGCTGCCCCGCCGATCCGATCAGGTATCTCCCCAGCGCCTACACTCTGCACATTCTGCTTTATGGATCACTCGACAACCGCAAGGGTGTGGGCGGCGTTGGTTGTCCTCAGTTGGCCGGTTCGCCGACGGCGACGCAATTCAAGCCGACCGATTTTACCGATTGGACGATGGTGACCGTTCGTAAGCCGAACGCCGGCGAGTCAGTGCCTGCATTTTACGACCTGCCCGCGTTGCGCGAGGCACGTGAGCTCGCGCTCAACGTTCCGCGGGTCGGCTTTTTTTCAACGCCCGCATTTTTTGCCAATTGGCAAACCAATGTGAGTAACCAAATGCGCGTCACCTTGAACCAGGCGCTCATCGTCGCTCTAGGCTCTTCGGTCGACGGCACCGACGCGACCGTCCCACCGAGCTCACCGCCCCCTCGAATCGATGAGGCGCACTCTTTGCCGCCGGCCTGTTATTCGTGTCACCGGACGCTCGATCCTTTGCGCTCCATCTTGTCGGCGAACTATTCGTGGAACTACCACAACCAGGACGATTCGGCCCTCACGGGACAAAAGGGCGTTTTTGCGTTTCGGGGAGTCATTCAGCCGGTCAATAGCCTCGACGATTTCGGCAGAGTGCTCGGTTCTCATCCGCTGTTTGCAAGCGCCTGGGCGCAGAAGCTCTGTTACTACGTAAACTCGGCGGCTTGCGCCTCCGACGATCCGGAGTTCTTGCGCGTCGTCGACGCATTCAAGAGCTCCGGCTATCATTTCGATACCCTGGTCACCGAGCTTTTGGCTTCGCCCGTCATCACGCGGGCTAGCAAGACCGCCAACGCCGATGGAGAGGGCGAGGTGATCGCGGTGTCGCGACGCGATCACCTGTGCGCGGCCCTCGACGCTCGTCTGGGTTTTGCCGATGTGTGCGCCCTCGATGTGACCAGCAGAAACCAGGGCGTGATTCCCTCGGTCGCGGCCGGCCTGCCTTCCGACGGCTATGGACGCGGAAGTGAGACGCCGGTATTGCCCAATGCCCCGACGCTCTTTTATCGCGCTGGCGTGGAGAACATCTGCGTCGCCGCGGCGGCGCAAGTCATCGACGTGACGGCGGCGAAGCAGGTGCCCGGCGTCAAGCAGTGGTCGAGCAGCAATCCCGACGCGGCCATCGCCGACTTCGTCAGCACTTTGATGGCACTGACGCCCTCCGATCCGCGCGCGTCCGCTGCGGTGGATCTGCTGAAAGCCCATTTTGCCCAAGCCAAAGCGCAAGGTGTGACGGCCTCGGACGCGCTCCAATCGACTTTCGTTGCCGCCTGTCTTGCCCCTTCGTCGATCTCGATGGGACTCTAAAAGGAGTGATGCCGATGCTGGACCGTCGTCAAGCCATTCTCTCGACCCTCTTCGGAACGGGGCTGGTCGGATTACGCGCGCTGGCCACTGGCCTGCCCGCGTCGCTCTTGCTCAATCCACGTAGAGTGCTCGCCGGCGCCGCTTCCTGCGCCGCCAGCGATAAAGCGCAGTTCATTATTTTCAATACCTCGGGCGCGGGCGACCCAATCAACGCCAGCGTGCCAGGCACCTATGACGATCCCAACATCGTGCACAGCCTCGACCCGAAAATGGCGCCGGCGACGTTGAGCCTCGGTGGCCAGACGTACACCGCGGCGCGCCCGTGGGCGATGCTGCCGCGCGAGGTGCTCGATCGCATGACGTTTTGGCATCTCATGACCAATACGCCCATCCATCCGAAAGAGCCCGAGGTCCTCAAGCTGATGGGAGCGACGAGCGCGGCGGAGATGCTGCCATCCATCTTGGCCAAGCAGCTGGCGCCAACCCTTGGCACGATTCAGACGCAGCCCATCACGATAGGCGCGAGCTCGCCGGCAGAGGCCCTCAGTTTTGGTGGCGCCGCGCTGCCCATCATTCCCCCGCTGGCGCTCAAGTCGACGCTCACCAGCGCACCCGGCCCTCTCACCAATCTGCAACCGCTGCGCGATCAAACGTTGAATCAGCTCTACGATGTTTATCGGAACGGCGCGACGACCAAGCAGAGGGCCTATATCGACGCGCTGGTCACTTCACAGAGCCAGGTTCGCAATATCAATCAAAGTCTGCTCGATGCCCTCTCCACAATCAAAGACAACAGCGCACCATCGCAAGTGATCGCCGCGGTAGCGCTCATCCAGATGAAAGTTGCCCCGGTGGTTTCGATTCACATTCCGTTCGGGGGAGACAATCATCGCGACGTCAGGTTCGAAGCGGAGACGCTCCAGACGGTCGCGGGGGTAGCGACCATCGGCTCGCTCATGCAAGCACTGAAGACCGCCGGCCTTGCCGACAGCGTGAGCTTCGTAACACTCAATGTTTTCGGCCGGACGCTCGGACCCGGTAATATCGACGGCCGATCTCACAACGGCAACCACCAAGTTTCCCTCACCATCGGCAAACCCTTCCGTGCAGGCGTCATCGGCGGCGTAGGCCCGATGGAGGGCGACTATGGCGCAATGGCGATCGATTCCAAGACCGGGCTCGCATGGCCGAGCGGCGACATCACGCCCGTAGGCACCCTGGCATCTTTTGGAAGAACGCTGCTGGCGGCCTTCGGCGTTGATGGGTTTGCGATAGACTCGCTCATCACGTCGGGCCAGGTGCTCGCGCCCGCGCTTGCCTGAATGTGCGTGCGACGGCCCGAGATGTCCGCGATGTGGCGGCGATCGTCGCGTTCCCCGCATGTGCCGCTGCACGGTGCGCTTGCTGACGCGGAGGCCCAGCTTCAATAGTTCGCCGCGGACGCGTTCCGCTCCCCACAAGTGGTTGTCCTGGGCCATCCGCTGGATCAGCGCGATGACGTCAGATCCGATGCGTCTTTGATGCCGTGTCGACCGCGATCGGACGCGCCAAAACAACCGAAAGCCTTCACGATGCCAACGAAGCACGGTCTCCGGTTTGACCAGAAGGAGCACACTGCGCCAGCGGGGAAGGATGCTCGCGAGCAGGACGAGCAGGAAGCGCTCGTGGGCGCGAAGAGCGGGACGCCTGACCCGCGCGAGAGGCGACGAGGAGTTGTTGCCGGAGCATCCCATTCTCGGCGATCAACTCGGAGCGAGAACGGGTGACGTAGGCGATGACCCCGCTGACGACGCCGGACGGGCGGCAGATCTCGCGGAGCCTGGCCGTCGCCCGGGCTGCCAGTGCAGCCGCCGCATCACGGAGCCGAGTGATGATCTTGCCAATACGCGCTCATCAGAGCCACTTCGAGGGTGGCGATCAACCCTTGTTCCTCAGCGGCTCGTGCGCGATCAGGCGGCGGCGGAGGAGGCAAGTAGCCAGGACAGGTGTGCTCCCGGCCCGCGGCAGTACGCGCGAGAAGGGTCTCGAGAACCGCGCAGGCATGCATCACGCTGCGGAGCGTCCCCAGAACTGATTGCACGTCGGCTTGTGCCGGATAGACGTCGAGGTCATCGGCGCCAAGCAGGTGACCCGACGGGGTGAGACAACGCTGCAGCACGCGAACCGTTCGGCCGAAGTGGGACAGGGCTTTGCGACCACCGCGACCCCTAGTGTCGCTGGCGCACCCTCGATGCTTCGCTACCTCCTCGGTTAGGCGTCGAACCGGCCAACGGTGCGATTCTGCCGCAATCAACAGGCGGACTTGATCGGGCGGTTGGAGCGGCAGGACCACGCGCACGTGACTGGTGCAGACGTGCTTCCACTGTGAGGCCCCAAGGCGCTGGCACAATTCATAGATGGCGACACATCGGTAAAGAGCGCCGGCGCTCATAGGGAGATCGGGATGCTTGGCCAATCGTCGGAGCGAAGCGTGCTTCGGACCACGTTTGCGCCAGCCGACAATCTTGCCGCCGTAGAAATTATCGATTACCAATTGTCCGATCGAAATTGAAAAATCGAACGTCGCCTTTCTACAAATAGAATTCATTTTCAAGACTACACGTTCCACCACGTCGTCGAGCTTGGCGTTGGAACTGCTGGATGGCGCGTGCAGCGGCAAGTCGTTCGACGGAAGCTGTTGCATGGATGCAATCTCTGCCGCGGCACCTGTACTTGCGTCATTTGTTGAGCTCATGAATCCACCTCCCAGCCCCGCCCGTGACAAGACTTCGTCTCGGCAACATCGTACGGAGCGATTTGAGCTCCGCTACTCATTTTGCTTAACAATGAAAAAGGAACGGGGGAGCAGCAGGGGGCGCCTTGTGGCGAATGAGACCCATGTGTGCGGAATGCGCAGGCGCTGTTAAAACGCTGAAATTGTCGCTAGTCGATCTTGCCAACCGAATCGACTCTTATGCTGGCTTTCTTGGGAGCAAGGTGTAGTTCCACCCGCGCGGAAGTATTGCGCCATGCAAGGTCGGCGATGGCAAAGCGGACGTCTCCAGTCATTGACAATAACAACGCTGCTCTATACGTGGCTGTCGCATTGAGAGTGCACGTCAGTCAAGAACTGCCAGGAACGAGGGGCCCCGGCGCAGCGCGCCGAATAGCAATGCGTGCGCCTACGGAAACGTGAAGGCTAAACGTAGCCGCTTTGCACATGCGGTTGAGTGTCCTTACTACATCTTTCGACGGCATGCTCATCATCGACAAATTGCAGAAAACGCGCATGCGGACTGCTTGCGCAGGCGGTCGCCCGACCGTTTGGTCGTTCGCCGGCAGCCTCATCCCATCTCATACGACATGAAGATCGATGTCCGCCCGCGTCTGAGCCAAAGGTCCGAGGGAAGCATGCTGGGGACACATATGCGCACGCGTTGGCGTCAAATGTTTGCACATGCGATCGCGTGCTCGGGCGAACTGACGACCGCCCAGTTGTTGCGATGTGGCAACACGCTGAGGAGCCCAGCAGAGAGAATCGGTCCCGTCATGAAAATAGGGGCGAGGCAGTCCGCTGTTCGTCCGGCACGATGGGCGACAAGATCGACGTCGGGCGAAGTACCAGCAGGTTCGTCGAGTGATGGTGAACGTGTCCTGAGAACTCTTTCTGGTTGGAGAACACACGGATGTTTGCCGGACATCGCAATGCCATGGGTCAACGATGCTGGCCCGTCGTCTTGGGTGGCTGCGCAAGCTCTACCAAGCCGAGTGCAAGCGCTCCATGCGAGACAGACCGCCTCGGGTTGGTGACACTTGGTGCCGAAAACGCTGTCGTCGGGGCGAACCAGCTTCCGCTTGCGCTCGGCATCCATCGGCACTGATCGCGGACGCCGGCGGCGCATTCGCGGAGGGCTGCGGCAACCTGTGCCTCGGCGCATCATCCTGTGCTCGATTGCCGCCAAGTACGCAGCGGATTGAGGGGCTGATTTGCCGTACATTGCTGTTAAGCGATTGCGATGCAAGCAACAGCTTCTTATTGACAAAAAGCGATAGACGAACGAAGAAGACTAAGAGGTTGGAGGACCGTCCAGCCCGTAGGGCTGCCATTGGTCTCCAGGAGTGTTGAACTCAAGGAGGGTAGAACAATGAACAATATGAAATTCGCATGGCGGAGAGCGTTCGTGATGGTGAACGCGATCGCGGGTATCGTCGTGGGAGGGGCCGTTGGAGGGTGCGGCGGCGGTGATGGGGCATCGCCCGCTCAAGACAGGGCGGAGGTGAGCACAGCTGGCCAGCACCATCTTGTAGCGGGCGCCCGCAGCAAAGAACTGGGAATCGATTCATGGCGACTCCATGACGACGGGCGGATGGAGGCGATCGACATGACTGGGCGGGTGACGGCATCCTTTGTTGCCCATCGAAATAGTCGCAATGCGGAGAGCGGTGCGGACGCAAGCCGCAAAGTCATTTACGACGACAAAGGTTCTCTAGTCTCGGACACACTCTTGGCGTCGGAGCGGGAGATCTTTGCGGAATTACGAGCCGATCTTGTTGCCGCGATGAAAAAATCTGTTGCTGAGCAGGAGACTCGGAACAATAGGCAGGACGAACCGTTGAGCTCGGCAGCCCAACCCCTAGGAGGCCCCCCCGCCTTCCCGTTTCATGACCGCGCCCCCGGTGGCACTTGGATCGTGTATGAATGCTGCGACATGGCCAATGCCGCCCAAGTCTGGCAGTGGTGGGATGAGATCGGGGCAACGCCATACTGTCATTATGAATTCCACGGCGGATTTTGTAGCGGGTTTGACGAATGCGGTAGTCTCGCGGTACGCCTTGGCTGCCTCTACTGGTCCTGAGACCTCTTGCTAGGGAGAACACGACAAATGGTTGGAAATTGTCGAAGCGCGCTGGGATCAATGGTGCTGGCCGCCCTCGTGTTGGGCGGCTGTGCTAGCTCAACCAAGCCGGGCGCGGCGGTTCCGTGTCAGACGGGCTGCCTTGGGTTAGCCACCATTGGCGAACAGGCGATTGTGGGGGCGAACGAGCTCCCTCTGGCACTCTTTCGCCAACCATCGGCACAACAACCGAGCGAAGGGGCAGCGTCCTTTCGCGCGATCTTCGCCCCAGATCCGCTCCCAGCATCCTTCAATCCAATCGAGGTTCAGGTCGAGCGCATCCAGGGAGGGCGCGTGGTAGGCGCCTCAGGGCATAAGCAGATTCGTTTCGAATACCTTGCCCGGGTGAAGTTTGATCGGCCAGGCCCCTGGAGGATGGAGGTGCGGGTTCGCGCGCCGTGGCAGGTCGAGGAAGCAGTGACGACGCTTCGATTTGAGGTCGTCGAAAAGCGTTCTCTCCCTAACCCTGCTTGAGTGTGCTCATTGCTCGTGATTGTTCACTATGCCGGCGGGCGCCCGTTCGCCCGCCGGCGGGGCAGGACCGTCCGCGATCACGCGTCGACTGAAGATGTCGATCGCATCGTTTCATCGGTGGCGCGTAACGGATCAAGCTCAGCAGCGCCTTTAACCGTTGTGACATGCTGCGGTCACGCGACCGTACAGCGCCGTCAGCAATCATGGTGTCACCGGAATGCGGCGATGGGCCCGTCGAGTTCCAACTTGTTCTGCCCTCGCGGACAGCCGGCCCCACCGGAACCGATTGGATAAGCTGACGCGAGGACGCGCGGTGCTTGCAGCTCGTCCGCGACCCGCGCGCCCCAAGGTTCACGCGTGTCCGTTGCACCGCTGACAGCAACATCACGCTCAAGCGCGCGCGTTCCGCATTTTGATTGTCGACGTGATTCGTCATCGTCGCACGATTCGTCAACGCGATTGCGTATGAGCAAGCGATTGTCATCCGTCGCCGGTCGCTCCGAAAGCGCCTCGGCTTGTCAATTCAACGGTCTTGTGCGGCATTACTGCTACGCGTGAGTATCCCAGGAACCATCTACCGAGCTGAGCTTCTTCTGCACGCTGATATCGCGCAGTCGCGCTGAATGGCTTTTCGTGTTTCCACGTGTTGCCTCGCGGCAGTGGAAGCGGAATGATTGACACGATAATTCGTTGGTCGCTTTGGTCCCCCAACTATTGGCAAATGTAAGTTACTTAACAGGGCAACTTTGTGATTGTCTATTGCGCTCGCTCGTGATTATGGTCTCACCGTCGACGCGGCCAACCTTGGGGGTGAAGCGCCAAACAGGTCATGACGGAGCTTCAACCCCGCTCGCACGGCGCATGCTCAACAAGGCAGGCTGGACTTGCCAGGCAATGCCGCTCGAGGCGCTGCAATTCTGCTCGCGCTATATTCATAACAATCAACGTCGTGAGGCCCAACATGATCAACGTGAAGCTAATGGCGTATGCTGCGATATTTGGAATCGCCGCGCAAACTGTGAGCGCGTGCGGTTCGGAGAGTCCCGACAACAAAGTCAACGCCCGCGAGGCCGAAACTAGCGGGGCTACCGATCAATCGCCCCCGGGGCGACTCGTAGCCGGAGAGGCGGCCGCGGCGCTCGGTGTCACGGCGTGGGAGCTGAGTCCTCATGGCTTGACCCGCGCATTCGACAGGACGGGCGGCATCGCAGCGGAGTTCGTCCTGGATGGGAAGCAAGGGGCGATTCGAATGGTTCTGCCCGACGTCGGCGCCCGGTCCTTCGAAGATCCGCGCAACAACACCTTATCAACGCGCAGCGCGCACTACGTCGACGCCTTCGTAGCCGATCTCGAGGCTAATCTTCCGCGTTCGGCGCGCGGCGAACCCTCCAGCGCGATAGAAAGCAAGGGCGTTTACGCATGTTACTCGCTCTACCCATACTGTTGGAACCAATGCGACTACGGAATCGTGAATGGATGGTGGATTGGATGTGACTGTCGCTCTCCGTGGCAGTCGTGCCCCGATCCCTCTTACCCAATCGCCCTTCTGACTGAAATATAGAAACTACCGCGTCGTCGTCGTATTTTAGGGCATTCCAAGTCGGGCCCGAACGGAGCGATTTGGACATTTTGCGAGGAGGACCGTCATGCCCACAAGATTCAAGAGGTCGAGATGGTCCTCCTTGCTTTGCCCGCTTGCGTGCGGAATTTCAAATCAGAGCTGCGGCGCGGTGGATACCGTGTCGCGTAACGATCTCGCCATGACGGAGGAGCCCGTGATCTACGGCGCGGACGACCGTCGTGAATATTACCAAACGCAAGGCGAAACTCTGGCTGGCTTGTTCGAGGCTCACGCGGTGGCGCTTATCGACGAGCACTGGATGACGCCTCTGCTCGATCGCCGTATGGATCGCATGCCGAAATGGCGCGAGCTCGACGGTCTATGTCCAGACGAGCCATTTTCCGAGCAGCCATCTGTGGCGTTTTGTTCGGGTGTTCTGGCCTTGCCCGGACTGGTTTTGACAGCCGAGCATTGCCTCGATCTCATACCCATCGAGCGGATACGCGTCGTCTTCGGCTACTACTACATCGGGCCGAACCAGCTCGCGCTCGAGGAACAGGATGTGCACGGCGTAACTTCCGTCGTGAGTAAGAGCACGGATTCGCCTGACCTCGCGGAATTCGATTTCGCGTGGCTTCGAATCGACGGCAATCCACGAGCGCCGCATGCGCCAGCGCGTCGAGCGAAGCTGCCTGCTCGGGCAGGGGACACCATCGTCACGGTAAGCGCAGGCGGGGGTGCACCGCTGAAGGTCGACGCGAACGGCAAATTGCGCCAGCTGCGAATGGCAGCAGGTGAGGCCTTCGTCGTGGACAGCGATATGTTCCGGGGGTCGTCGGGCGCCGGAGCGTTCAACCTCGAGGGCGCGCTCGTAGGCACGTTCACGACCGGGCGTACCGATTTTCAGGCAACGGAAGGAGGATGCAGGAGGTCCGCGCGGCACGATGCTTCGCAGGCAGAAGAGCTGTTCACGAGCGTGGACCGTGCTTTCGAAGGTCCATGTCGAATGGAACCAAGGCTTGCGCCATGTGCCCCGGAAGCCGATCGGAGAAGCTCCCAGTTTGGGCAGCCGTCGCAGGCAGCCCATTCGTGCGCCGCGTCGCGGTTCGGCCGTCAGAGAGAGGGGGCCTGGATGTGGTTCCTCGTTCCTATGCTGCTCTTACGTCGGATCTGTGCAAAGGTGCCCGGACCGACTGCCGAAGCCCGTCCACGAACCGCTTCCGACGACAGGATGCCGGCGTGTTTACCCACGATTCTCACAACGGCTGGAAAGACGCCAAAAAATGTCTGAGGGAGCAACACCATGAAATACGAGTGTCATCATTTTCCTTTCAAATATCGCCCATCGGCAGTTTCGGCGGCACTATTCGTGCTGTCGATTGTTGGATGTGGAACTACACAACAGCAAGCCTCCTCCCGCACCGCCAAGGAGGTTCCGCGGGCGCTTATCGCCCGCCCCTGCGTGCCGCTGCAGCAAAAAGCCGTTACAGGCGCGCCGGTCGCCATGCTCGTCCAAGTGGCAAGCATCTCTTCGCCCATCGAACAGCCCCTGCGGCCGTGGTTGGACCACCATGCCGTCGAGACCCACAACCTGGCGGGTATCTTGGTGGAGCAGGGTACGCCAGCAATCGCGCCCTGGGGCGAATGCGTGGACGCGGGTTGTTCCGCGTTGCGGGAGGCCAAGTTGAGGGTGCACGTTCAGAGCTTGCCTGCCAACTCATCCGCGCCAGCGGTTCTGGAGGTAGAAATCGAGTCGCCGAATGCTGCGCCAAAACGCGCCATCGTTCAAGCTGGCAACCAAGCGCCGACGCTTGCCGATCTCACCAGCGCCGCCGGCGAGTCGATCGTCGTGACGCCCTACTATCTTTTTGATCCGAAGAAAGACAGTCTGGACCTGCTACATGCATGTATTTCGCGTGATGCGGAGCACAAGCGTTAGCGCGTTTCAGCCCCGACACCTCCAATGATCGAGGGCGCGCGTGGACGATTCCTCACGCCCTCGGTACTGTCAGTTCAAGGAGGTTGAGGGGATGTTCGCCGACGTATTGCCGGTAGCAAAATGGCGCGGCATCTCGGCTTGCCATGAGTGATCGGCGACAATTACTTTTGCCGGTCGGCGACAACTATTCTTGCCGGTCCGAGCCGTCCTGACGGCGATGTCATGCGAGCGTGCGGAATCACGAGCCCCGGACTAGCGCCGAGCTCGAGGAGACCGGATGGTCCGCGACGAGCAGGTCAGGTTTTTGAGGAAAAAAATGAAGGACGGACTGACGCAAGAAGCTGCCGCAGCGGCGACCGGAATGAGCGAGCGCACGGCGCGCAAGTGGCAGCGGGGACCGTTGCTCCTCTCGCGCACCGTTGGGCCATCTCGTTTCAGGGTAGTGACGATGCGCTGAAGCCGGAGCAAGCCCGGGCGGAGGTCGAGAGGAGCTGAAGAGCCTGGAGGACGTGCTCGGTCCAGGCTGTAAGCGCGCGAGGGTAGCGATCGAGGCGTGTCGCGAAGCATGGCATGTTCACGACGTCTTGACGCAATGGGGTCACGAGGTCCTTCTCGTCGACACGACGAGGACCAAGCAGATCGGAATCCGCCATCATGGCCGCAAGACGGACCGCATCGATGCGGAGCTGTTGGCACGGGCGGTTGAGCAGGGAGGAATTCCCGTCGCGCACGTTCTGTCGCCAGCGCGACGAGAGTTGCGCGATGTTCTCGGCGTGCGACGGGCGCTAGTGGAAACGCGGACGCAGTACATCACGACGATCCGTGGTCTCGCCCGCTCGCGGGGAGAACGTCTTGCTTCTTGTGCAGCCGACAATTTCCTTGCGGCGGTCACCAGAGCCACGCTTCGTCCTGAGACGCGGAAGACCATCGACCCTCTCGTATCGGCATTGCAACGCATCTGCGTCGAACTTGCGCGCACGAATCTCCGGCTCGAGGAGTTGGCTCGACACGAACCGACGATCGAGAAGCTGACGACGGCCCCAAGCGTAGGGCTCGTAGTGGCGGCAGCGTTCGTCGCTGTCGTCGACGAGGCATGTCGGTTTCAGGGAGCTCATCAGCTCGAGTCGTATCTCGGACTGGTTCCAAGAGAGGCGTCAACCGGTGGCAAGCGCAAGCTGGGCTCAATCACGAAGCAAGGGAACAGCTACATGCGACAGCTGCTCGTGCAAAACGCATCGGGCATTCTGCGTGTCGGCGATGCCGACGATCCCTTGCGGCAATGGGGGAATGAACTCGTTGCTCGACGTGGGCGCAAGATTGCTGTGGTTGCCTTGGCACACCGACTGGCGGGAATCCTCTGGGCCATG
>DATHEQ010000362.1:0-22821 GCA_035318505.1 Polyangiaceae bacterium
CGCCAAACGCAAGCGCCCCGACGCCAAAGTCATCAAGCTGATCGGCGCCACCGCTCACAACTTGCAGAACGTCACGGTGACCATCCCCGTGGGGCTCATGACCTGCGTGACCGGCGTGTCCGGGTCCGGCAAATCGAGTCTCATCGTCGATACGCTGTTGCCCGCCGCGCGCGCGACGCTCTACGGAGCGGCGGGCGCCGTCGGTCCCTGCGAGGGGATTCAAGGTCTCGAGCATCTCGACAAAGTCGTCTCCATCGACCAGGCGCCCATCGGACGCACGCCCCGCTCCAACCCCGCCACGTACACCGGCGTTTTTTCGCTGCTACGCGAGCTCTACGCGGGGCTGCCCGAATCGCGCGCGCGCGGCTACAAAGCGGGACGCTTCTCCTTCAACGTGAAGGGGGGGCGCTGCGAAGCGTGCCAGGGGGACGGCGTGTTGCGCGTCGAGATGCATTTTCTCCCCGACGTGTTCGTCACTTGCGAAGCGTGTCAGGGGCGCCGCTACAATCGCGAAACGCTCGAGGTACTCTACCGCGGTCTCTCCATCGCCGATTCGCTGGATCTCACGGCCACGCAGGCGATCGAGACGTTCGAAACCATTCCCCGCGTGCGCGAACGGCTCGCCGCTCTTTGCCGGGTCGGCCTCGGTTACATCGCGCTCGGACAACCGGCCACCACGCTCTCGGGTGGCGAAGCACAGCGGGTCAAGCTGGCCCGAGAGCTCGCGCGCAAAGCCACCGGCCGCACGCTCTATGTGCTCGACGAGCCCACGACCGGCCTGCATTTTTCGGACATCGAGCTTCTCACGGTCGCCTTGGCCGGGCTACGCGACGCCGGCAACACCGTCGTCATCGTCGAACACAATCTCGACGTCGTGGCATGCGCGGACTGGGTGCTCGATCTCGGACCGGAAGGAGGCGAACGCGGAGGTAAGCTCGTCGCCCAAGGGACGCCGGAAGAGGTGGCGCGCGCACTGGGATCTCACACCGCGAAGTATTTGAAGGACGTCCTCGAAGGTTTGCAGAGCACGCCGGTTCCGGCGTCCGCTCCGCGAAGCAAACGCACGGCGCGCGAACGCTGACGTTCGTTACGAGAGCGCTCGCTCAACGAGGAGCGTAAGCCGGTGCGTCGCGCACACGACGCGCCGCGAGCCATGAGGGCGACTACGCTTTTCAGCCGTAGTCCTTCTCCATCCGCTCCTGGTCTTCCTTGCATCGGATGCAGAGCGTCGTTTCGGGCCGGGCCTCGAGGCGCTTGATGGAGATGTCTTCGCCGCATTCTTCGCAAGTGCCGAAACTTCCGTCGTCGATCTTGGCGAGCGCCTTGGTGATCTTGTCGAGGAAGGACTTTTCGCGGCCCCGCAGGCGAAACGTAAACGACTGAAGGTACTCACTCGAGGCGAGGTCCATCTCGTCGGGGAGGTCGTTCGCATCGAGCGTCATGTCCTCGTCCAACGTCTGCTTCGCCTTCTTGACGATTTCGTCGCGTTTCTCTTCGAGAAGGGAGCGGAACTTCTTGAGCTGAGCCTTATTCATGGGAGATCCTGGTTCGGCGCGTGCTGCCTCGGCGATATTTCCCCGCAACGGGGCGCTGCCTCGAAACGAGCGGAACAGGTTAAGCACCTGATTCCGTTCCGTCAATCAGAGCCTGCAGAGCAGGGATCCTAGGCGCCCTTCCTTGGGGTGCCTCCGCCGCATCGCATTCCTGCGCAGGCAAGGAGCGGCATGTCTCGACGCATTTCTCGAACGGTAGCCCAGATTCGGCTACAAAGACGCAAATCGGATGAAATCAGAAATAGTGGAAAATCGGGACAGTTCGCCCGCCGAGCTTTTTACGGCAAGCGAGGTCGCCCGGTTCTGCCACGTGGATCTGAAGACCATCCATAACTGGGTAGAAAAGGGGGAGATCCGCCACTTTCGAACACCTGGGAGGCACCTTCGCTTCCGGCGCCTCGATATTTTGGATTTTCTGCACAAGTATGGGTACCCGGTTCCGGAGTCGCTGAGGGGTGGCAAGCCCAAGGTGGCCGTACTCGACGCCGATCCGGGGGTGTTCGCTGCCGTTCGGCGCGCGCTGGGACGCCGGTTCGAGGTCATCGCGTTTGCGGACCCTTTCGAAGCGCTCATCGGGATCGGGACCGCGCGCCCGGACGCCCTCGTTTTGGATCTCGCGCTCGCCGGGGTCGACCCCCTCCGTTTTGTCGAGCGGCTCAAAACCATCGACGCTACCGCGCCCATTCGGCTCATCGTTTACTCGAGTCAGGAACAGCTACGGCGCGAAGCCCTCGACGCGGGGGCGAGCGACTTCGTTCCCAAGGGTGAAGTCGCGCTCCTGCGCGAATCGATCGAGCGATGGACGGGGATCGACCGCGGGTGACGCGTGTCACCGTGGTCTAAAGGCCATCGCGATAAGCGCGCACGGCGCTCGTCAGCGCTGCCGCCAGCCGGCGCCTGTATTCGCGGGAAGCTAACCGCCGTTCTTCCCACGGGCTCGAGATGAACGCGGTTTCGAAGAGCACGCTCGGCATCTCCGCACCGACGAGCACGAAGAAGCCGGCCCGCTTGACACCCTGATCGGTGACGTCGCTGAAAAAGCCGGCCAGGGAGTTCATGGCGGCATGCTGCAGAAGCTCGGCCAGATGTGTGGAACGTGCACCGAGATCGACCAGGCGCAGGCCGGAGGCGATCGTCGCAGCTTGCGTCGTCGCGGCAAGCGACGTGGCGTTCTCGCGCGCGGCGATGGCGTTGGCGATTTCGTCGCGCGTCGTATCGAGCACGAAGCTCATGACGCCGTGCGCGGCTGCGTTCTCCGAAGCGTTGCAATGAACGGAGATGAAAAGATCGGCGTGAAACGCATTGGCCCGGGCGGCGCGTTCGTCGAGTGGCACGGCTCGGTCGTCGTCGCGCGTCAGCATGGTGAGAATGCCGAGCTCGCTCGAGAGCATGGGCGCGACGAGGTGAGCCACGTCCAGAGTGACGTCCTTTTCGCGCAGACCCGTGGGTCCAATCGCGCCGGGGTCGATTCCGCCGTGCCCCGCGTCGACGGCGACGCGCAAGACCTGCCGTCGCGATCCGGAGGGCACGGTCGCGGGCGGGGCTTCGTGCGTCGCCAGGTCGATCACGACCCGAAAGGGCTCGGGCAAATAGAAGATGCGCCGCTGTGCAGGAAGCGAGAGATCGAGCAGGATGCGGGTACCGTCCTCTGCCACGGATTCGGTGCGTTTCGCTTGCCGCACTTTCTCGACCAGCCCGGTGACGGCTATCTCTCGTCGTGATGACGGCTCGGTGCGATCGAGGTCGAGGAAGAGACGCGGCCCGGCGAGGTCTCCCACACGGTAGCTCGTCGGCCCGCTCAGCGTGACGACGACGCGCGCGCGGTCCTTGGAGCCGTAGGCGTCGACGGCGAGCACCTTGACCGGCGACCCTTTGCCGACAACCGGCGGCGGTGCCAACACGACGCCGCCTTCGTCCGACGATACGACGGGCAGAGGGGTTGCTGTCGCTCGCCACGCGAGTGCCTGCGCGAGCTCTTTGGCGGCTTGCTCGTCAAGACCCGCGAGAACTGCGTTCGCCGGGCGGTGCGCGGCCAGCGTCGCCAAGTCACGCTCGCAAGAAACATGGCATTCGCTCGCGGCGAACGTTCGCAGCACGACGTACATCTCGCGGTAGAGGCGCTCCGGATCGTGCGCGAGCTCCCCTGCCAGCGCGGTCCGAGCGCGCGCGGCCGCGCACCCCTCTTCGAGCAAACCCTGGGTGAGGGCGTCGCGGGCGACGTTCGCATAGAGCTCGATCGCGTCGCGAGCATCGTCCGCGCGATGACCGACGCGCCACATCCGCGTGCGCAGATCGGCGGCAGACCTCGCCAGCGACAGCGCTCGCGCACCGGGGCTGAGCCGCGCCGCCGCCACCGCCAGCTCAGCGGCCAGAACCGCGGTCTCCGCGCGCGCCGGCAGAGCGGCGCCGGCGAGCACTTCTCCCGCGCGGGACGCGAGTTCGGCCAAATGCTCCTCGGTCGTCGCGCCGGTTATTGTGGCGCCCAGTGGCGCCGCGCCCCCGCGAGAACGAGCCTCGAGCGGCGCATCGCGCCCGCAGCTGCCGAGCGCCGCAAACAGCGCGATAACGACGCTCGCCGAACCGGCCCGCCCTGGGATACGATGGCGCGGTCGTCCGATCAACCAGCGCGCGAGGTTCGACGTGTCAGACCACACCCAGGAACCTATTTATCAAGATCGCTTCACGGGCGAGAACTTCCCGGATGCGCGAGCCATGGTGAACCGCTATCTGGCAAAGTTCTCCGCGCACATGAAGCTCCCAACGATTGAGCTCGATGCCACGGGTCACGCCGACGTGCAGCGCGGATCGGCAACGGTCGGCATCAACCTGTTGCACGAGCAAGGCGTGCTCATGATTTTTGCCCCGGTGATGGACGTGCCCATCACCGGGCGCGAAGCTTTTTATCGCACGCTGCTCGATATGTCCTTCGTCGCCACGCAAGACGCGGCGTTCGCCATCGACGGTCCCCGCGACAAGGTGGTGCTACGCGTGCTCCGGCGTCTCTCCGCCCTCGATTACGAGGAATTCGACGACCTGCTCGTCACCGTCGGTCAAGTCGCCGATCATTTCGATGATCGCTTGATCGCGGAGTATGGAACCTGACGTTGGAAGCGCGCACCATGCCCTCGGACGTGGCAAAAGCCGGCGAGCCCGTCTTTGCTGAATGTCGCCGCGCATGATAGTCGTAGCGCCGAGGCAGGTGGGCAGTTGAGCGAGAACCGAGCCCCTGACAAGAGCGGCCTTTCGCCCGAGGACGCCGAGCGGTTCGCCGAGCGGATGAAGCCCTCGTGGGAAGAGGACGCCGATCGCTTGGCCGAACGGCTCAAGCCTTCATGGGAAATGGGGGAAGGCGCACCTGCGCCCGTGCCTTCTACCCCACCGCAGACTGCCGCGCCCGAGCTGGCCGCTCCCATCGTTGCACCCCCGGCTGTTCAGGCGCCGCCCCCCCCACCCCCCGTCGCTGCTGCGCAACCAGCCGTTTCGTCGCCTCTCGTGGAATCGCCGCCAGCCGCGACATCAGTGGCTCCCCCGGCGCCTGCGGCGCTCGTGCCCCCTGCTCATCCCCTGCCCGCGCCCGCCGCCCCGCTCCCAACGGCTGCGCTGCCTGTCCTCTCCGACGCCGAAAAGGCCGCCAAGGCACGGTTTGGAAGCACGAGGATGGGCGTCGGCCCGCCGCCGACGGAGACACCACCGTCGACGAGCGTGCGGCCCCCCGAAACGGCGGCAGATTCTTCCTCGCCACGCCCTTCCGAGGTGCCGCCCGGATCCGGGCCTGACCTCGTCATTCCTTCGCCCATCGTCGTCGTGGCGGGGAGCGCAACCGCGAACGCCGCAGCCGGCGCGCCCGTACCGCCTACGCCATCTGCACCGCCGCCGACCCAGCTTGCGTGGGGGCCGGCGCCGCCGGCGTACCGCGCGCCGGCGGCGACGGCTTTCGTGCCCACTTCGTCGGGAGCAGCGGCGTCCGCGGTTCCCTCCTCGTTCCCCGCGCCCGCGCCAGCGGCTGTTTCAACGGCGCCGGCGCCGCCGTTGTCCGCGCCGCCAGCACCTTTCGACACATCCCAAGCACCCTTATCGGCGCCGCCAACGCCTGCAGCGCCAGAGGCCTCTCTTGCGGCGCTTGCGCCATCTGCGCCAGCGTCGTCCGCTGCACTCGGAACGCCGCTGTCGGCACCATCCCCCGCCGTCGCGACGCCCATCGCCGAACCGGGAGCAGCGTCCGCGCCCGCCGAGCCCTCGCCACCGTCCTTGCCCGCAAGCGCCGCCCATCTCGCCGTGACCGCGGCGGTGCGTCCGCCGGGAGCAGCGTCGGCGCCATCTGCTCCGCCGCTGGCCGCACCTCCTCGCTTACCAGCTGATCTCGTCGTCCCATTCCCCGACGAAGACGACAGCGACAGCTTGAAGCTGCGGCGCGGATCCAAGCTTCCCTTGATCCTCGGCTTCCTGGCCGTGGTGGCGATCGGTTCCGGAATTCTCGTCATGAGCTCCGGCAAGACCGATGAAGCGTCGCCTTCCGACAAAGTGCAGACCGCCGACACTGCCCCGGCCCCAATTCCATCGGCGGCGCCTCCCGAGCCCCCTTCGCGCCCGGCGCGAACCGAGTCGGCACCGCGCCCGCGCGAAACGCCAGCGGGCAAGAGCGCCGTCCATCCACCTTCCGACGAGAATGCACCGGTGACCAAAAGCCACGAGACGCCCGCGCCGCCGCATCCCGCTCCGCGCGCCGCACCGCCGCGTCCCGCGCCGCCGCCCCCCAAACCGCCGGCACCGAGCCGGCCGAGCGGTGCTATCGTGCGCGACGTGCCGTTCTGAATGGCAACTAGCTCGGAAGGTCGCCACGCGCTGTCATGAGTATGTGAGGGCCCCCCAGCGAAATTGCCGATCGTAGACCGGAGGCAAGGCAGTCGGAGCGCCGGCACGCAGTCCACCGAAGACCTACGAAGCGAAGTGCTCTAGTATGGCGAAGACCTTGACGCGGCCGTGCCAAGACGGCTCTCCCATGACTGACCGAGATCGCTGAATGAGGAGTCGATGAGAACACGCGTGCGTTGCGCCGCTCTGCTGCTCGCAGCATCGAGCGCGCTCATGGGCAGCTCCCCTGCGCGAGCCGACGACAAGGACGCCGTGACGGAGATGGCGCGGCGAAGATTTCAAGAAGGCGTGAAATTCTTCGATCAGAAACGATTCGAGGAAGCGCGCGGCGCCTTCTTGCAGGCGTATGCGCTGAAGCGGCATCCCGCTTTGCTCTTGAACTTGGCGCAGAGCGAGATTCGCAGCGGTCACCCCGCCGAAGCCGCTCGACACTTTGCGGGTTACCTGCGGGAAGCATCCAGCGCGTCGCCACTCGAGCGGAGCGAGGCCGAGAAAGGCTTGCGCGAAGCGCGCTCCAAGCTCGCACGAATCCAGATCTCCGCGCCTTCCGGTGCCGACGTGCTCGTCGATGGCGAGTCGGTCGGGCAGGCTCCCATCGCCGACCCCGTCGACGTAACGCCGGGCACGCACAGCGTCGAAGCGCGGCTCGGAGGCAAATCGGCGTCGGCCTCGGTTTCGGTGCAGGTGAGCCGCCTTGCGGCCGCGACGCTCACGTTCGAAAGCGCGCCGCCACCCGCGCCGCCCGTTGTCGCAGAACCGCCGCCCACTGCCGCTCCCGCTCCTGCATCCCCCACCCCGGCGGAACCAGAGCTCGCCCCGACCCCCGAGCCTCCCAAGGAGGCCGAGCCCGCGAAGCCCAAGGAAGAGCCACCGCCAGCCGCCGCTGCCGACGAAGATCGCGAGGGTTTTTTTACGTGGGTCGGTCACAATAGCCTCGCGTACCTGGGGCTCGGCGTTGCCGGAGTCGGGGTCGGCGTTTTCATCGGTTTCGGATTGGCCGCGCAGCGCGCGGACGAAAACGTCGCCGCCGTCGCCACCGCAATCCGGGACCAAGCCGCTGCGCGGAGTTTGTCCCGTACCAATGTCTGCGCCGACCCGATCCCGATCGATTTCGGTCAACCATGCGACGTCCTCAGCAGCAACGTCGATGCCCGCAATCTCGATCGCACGTTGGCGACCATCGGCATCGTCGCCGCCGGCGTCAGCGCAGCGGCCACGGTGACGGCGTATCTCGTCTCGTCCGGCAAGAGCACGAGCGCGCGGAGCAGCACCCACGTCGCGCCCATCGCAGGTCCGCATCAAGCAGGTTTGGCCGTCATCGGCACTTTCTAGACCCGGGCGCCGCCCGCGCTCCCCTTGGGGCCGGGCGATCCGTCGAGCAAGTCGCGAAAGGTCGAACGCGCGACGCCGAGGTGGCGGGCGGCCGCGCTCACGTTGCCGCCGTGGCTTTCGACGACCGAGCGCGCCTGCTCGGTCGAAACTTGCACGCGCCGAGGTGCGATCGAAACGTCGAGGCTCTCCGCGATTTCTTGGGTGCCAAGCATTGTCCCAGAGGCCGAGAGAGCCGCTCGATAAAGCACGTTACGCAGCTCGCGCACGTTGCCGGGCCAACCGTACGCGGCCAACTTGGCGAGCGCGCCCGCGGTCAACTCGCGAGGGCCGACCTCCGGCGCGATCTCACGCAAAAATCGCTCGACCAGAATGGGCAGATCGCTGCGGCGCTCGCGTAGCGGCGGCACATCGATGACGAAGACCGCGAGCCGCTGGTAGAGGTCCTGCCGAAAACGTCCTTCCGCGATGCGTTGGTGAAGCGGAGCCCACGTTGCGCTGAGCACGCGCACGTCGACGCGACGCGCGCGGCCGCCGAGAGGCCGGACCTCTCCGTCTTCGAGGACGCGCAGGAGCTTCACCTGCAGATCGGGCGCGAGCTCCGCGATCTCGTCGAGGAACAGCGTGCCGCCATGGGCTTGCGCGAAGGCGCCCTCGCGCGCACCGTGAGCGCCGGTAAAGGCTCCGCGCTCGTGACCGAAGAGCTCGGCGTCGGCGAGCTCGCGCGGAAGGGTCGCCACGTTGAGCGGAACGAAAGGGCCGCCACGACGAGGACCAACCGCGTGCATCGCACGCGCGAGGACGTCTTTGCCGGTGCCCGTTTCGCCGCGCAAGAGGACGGCGCCTTTCACGTTCGCCACCCGGCGCACCTCGTGGGTGACGCGCCTGACGGCCAGGGACGATCCGGCAAAGCCCGGCAGCGGCGCCACCACGAGCTCATCGGCGCCGGCGCGCAGGGAACCTGGTCGACAGGTGAGCACGACGCGCCCGACGACGAGGCTCGCACCGGGACCGAGCTCCGCGCGATCGACGCGAGCGCCCCCCACGAAGACACCGTTCTTCGAACCGAGATCGCGGACGAGAAGACGACCGTCCTCCACGGCGAGCGTGCAATGCGTAGCGCTGACCGATCGATCGACGATGCGCAGCTCGGCGGCAGGACCGCTGCCGACGACGGCGGTGTGCCCTTCCTCGAGCACACGAATGGGCGGCTGGCACAAGCTCGCACCCTCCACCCACCAAGGTGCCGCCGGTCGCTCGCGCCCGATCTCGAGTGTCCATTGCGAGGCGGTGTCGTCGGCGATGAGGTTCGCACTCGGCCCGGTGGCGTCGTCGTCGAGCAGCTTTGGGTGTTCATCGATCATGACCATGGTCGCCCCTCGGCCGTACCGATGCGGGCGTTGCGGGAAAAATGCAGCAATCCGTGCCGCGGAGTGCGGCCGCCGTTTCCCACTAAGGTCGTCGCACGAGAATTCCAAAAGTGAATCGTCGATTTACTTTTGCCTCCGCCCCCGGGGGGATGGGGCACGGGGGCGGCCCCCTCCGCGCCCGGGGGACGGGGGCACGGGGGCACGGGGGCACGGGGGCACGGGGGGCAAAAGTGAATCGTCGATTTGCTTTTGCCTCCGCGCCCGGGGGACGGGGGTGGCCTTATCGGGTTTTACTCCGGCCGGCGCGAACAGCGACGATCGCTACGCGCTATCCGATGGCTATGCCCAATGCCTTGCGCAACCCGAGATATTGTTTGGATACGGAGAAGATCACGAGCTCTTTGAGTTTGTCCTGCGGGGGCAGATCGCCCGGCACCTGCGGTTCGGCAGCGATGATCTTGCGCGCGATTTCCAGATCGCCGCAGAGCAGCAGCCCGGCGCGGCAGGCCGTCAGTTCGACGCATTGGCTGAATCGCTTGATGTTGGCCTTGGCGCCGTCTTCCATGAACTTGCGCACGACCAGGCGCAGCCCTTCGATGTGGATGGGCTGCATGAACTTGGCGAGCTCCGCTGCGGTGGCGTTCACTTGCGCGACCATCTCGCCCGGTACCGGCGTGTCCGGCTGTACCATCTTCATTCCCGCGAAAAGGAGCATCGTCAGCTCGGCCACGGTCGGGAAGAGGTGCTTGATGTAGTGCTCGCCGCGGTAATAGCTGAGGTGTTTGCCGATGATGAAGGTGAGGTCCTGCGGCGTGAAACCCGTCAGCACACTTTGTCCCGCGACCGAGGCCGGAGGCGCGATGGGGACCGCGGCCAGGGTGCCGGGCACGTCATTGCGCACGTAGAGCTCTGGACAAGGCACGGCCAAGACCTGCGCCGCCCAGCCGAACGTCTTCGCAAAGGTCACCGTCGAAGTCGCAGGATCTTGCTTGAAGCGCTTGTCGAGGTTCGGCAGCTGCTTGGTGGCCTTGAGCTGCTGGATCTTGGCGAGAAGCGCGGCGGCCGCGAGCATCTCGAAGATTTTGCCGATGTAGAGGTTCTCGTCGGGATGAAAAAGGTTCTTCACCCACAGCTCGTTGTCGAGCCGGCTCTTGACCTGCAGCATTCCTTTGGCGCGGTAATCCTCGAAGAACTTGGTCTCGTCCTCGTCGGCCTTGCCTAGGAAAGAGAGCGCCTGACACATGCACCATGCCGCGTCGTATTGCTGCTGGCGAACCGAGAGGCGGTAGAGGGCGCGGTAGGGATCGACCCGCAGCGGATCGCGGCGCAGGATCTCCAGCTGCTCTTCGACGGCGAGATCGATCTGGTCGGTGGTCTCGTAGAGCTCGGCCAGAATCTGGCGCTCGACGGCTTCTTCCGCCTTGAGCCGCGCCGCCATTTTGAAGGCTTCGATGGCGAGAGAGAGGTCGTTGATGCGGTCGCGGTAGATGAGCCCGAGGTTATGCCAAAGGTTGTATTCGAGATCGACGTTACCTTTGCCGGAGATGCGGTGGAGCATCTTGCGGAAGGCGCGCTCGAGCTGCTTCCAATCCTTTTTCTGTGTCAGGATCTTGTTGATGCGCTCGAACGCCTCCAAAAAGGAGGGGTTGAGATCGAGCGTCTCGTTGAACGCTTCTACTGCGCGATCGAGGTCTTCCTCCTTGTCGCGGTAAAGCTGGGCCATCGTGTAGATGTATTTCGACTTGCGCTCGGGGTTCGTCTCCAGGGCGGCGATGGTCTGCAACGATTCGATCATCTTCGGCCAGTTGCTGGTGGCCTGATAGAGCTGCAAGAGTTTATGCAAAAGGACGTGGTTCTTCGGCTCGAGCTCGAGCGCCTCTTCGTAGGTCTCGATGGCCTTGAGCGGATTTTTTTCTTTGTCGGCCCAGGTATCGCCGATCTCGACGAGGAGCTTGAAGCGCTCGCCGACGTCGTCGACATCGTCCAAGATCTGGCGCTTGTAGGCGCAGACCTGCTTGAAGTCCTTTAGGCCGGTGTAGACATCGATCAACGCTTCTAGCGAGGGGCGATGTGTTTTGACGGCGAGGGCCTTCTCGAAGTTGTTGATGGCCTGCTTGGCCTGACCCTGCTCTTTTTTGATCGCGCCGAGCTTGAAGTAGACATTGGCGCGAGCGTCGACGTCGGCTTCGTCGAGGCTGGTGAGCACTTTTTGATAGTTGCTGAGCGCGCCGGCCCAATCCCGCAGACGGAAACACACGTCGGCGAGGCCCTTGATGGTCTCGGAGTCGGTGAGGTCGAGCTTGTGCGCGTCTTGATAGGCTTTGAGGGCCTTGTCGTCCTTGCCGAGCGCGCTCGCGATGGCACCGAGCATGTTGTAGAGGGAATGCTGCTCGCGCCGATCACGCTTGCCGCCCTTCTTGATGAGCAGCTCGGCCAACGGCTCGGCCTCGGCCCATCGTTGTTTGGCGACGTACTCGCTGACGAGGGGAAACGCGGCTTCCTCGTTGTCGTTGTCGCATTGCAGCGCCAACTCGTACGCTTGGATGCCGAGGTCGTGTTCTCCGAGCGTCTCGTCGCGCAGGCGCCCGAGCTCGACCAAGAGCTTGGCGCGCTGACGCGCGGACTGCGTGTTGAGCTGCTCTTGATCGAGGTAGCGGGCCGCGCGATCCCATTCCGCCTGGTCGATGGCGATCTGCCGGAGCGCGCCGAGGGTGGGTAGGTGCGAAGGGTCGAGATCGAGCGCCATTTCGTAGCGCTCTTGGGCCTGCGCGCGCTCGCCGAGCTTCTCGTCGAGCGCCTTGCCGATGCGGTAATACATCTCCACGCGCTGTTTGCCGTCCGCGGTAAGGTCGGCGACGCGTGTCATGTAGTCGATGGCCTGCGCGGCTTCGCCCTGCTTCTCGAAAAGCTTGGATAGGGCTTCCAGCGCGGGGACGTTGCTCTCGTCGATGTCGACGATGTTGCGGTAAGCGTCGATGGAGCGGTCCAGATCCTCAACCTCTTCGGCGTAGACCTGAGCCATCGCGCCATAGAGGTCGACCTTGACCTGTCGCTCGACGGTCATCGCGATGTGCTTGTCGTACGTCGTGATGAGGTCGATCCACTGCTTCAACCGGCGGTAGCAGCGCTCGAGGGCGATGAGCGCGGCTTCGTGGGAAGCGTCGATCTCGACCACCTGCTCTAGACGCAGCGCCGCCAGATCGGGCTTCAAGAACTGCTCTTCTTGGATGGTGGCGAGCTTCATCAAAAGCTCGATGCGCTCGCGCTCACTGGTGACGACATCGAGCTGCTGCTCGAGAACGCCGACGAGCTCCGGCCAGCTCGACTTCTGGGTGTAGATTTTCTCGAGGCCGCGCATGGCCGGAAGCGAGCCGGCGTCGATGTCGAGCACCTCGCGGTACGTCTGAGCGGCGCGGTCGACGTCGCCGAGCGTGCCGTCGTAGAGGGATGCGATGCGCAGCTTGTGCGCCGCGATTGCTTCGCCTTCGGTGAGCGCTTTGACCTTGCGCCCGAGCACATCGACGAGCTCGCGGTTCATGGCGCGCGTCGTGTAGATGCGCTCGAGAGCCTCGAGCGCGGGCAAATGGAGCGCGTCGATCTCGAGAGCTCGCGTGTAATAGCCGAGCCCCTGGTCGACATCGTTCATCTGTCGTTCCAAGAGATCCCCGAGATCGGTCAAAATCTCCTTGCGATCGAGATCGGTGGTCGCGACATCGAGCGCGCGCGTGAGCGTTTGGCCGTATTGCTGCCACTGCGCGTTCTTGCGGTAGAGGCTCCCCATCTGCCGCAAGACGGATACGTTGTTGGGATCGAGCTGGACGATCTGCGCGTAGTACGGCTGCGCGTACTCGGGGTGACCCAGGTCTTCGCCGTACCACTTGGCGAGTCGCAGGCAGAGTCGGATGCGCTGGGCCGGGTCGGTTTCGCCTTGTAGCCAGGTGTTGGCGCTTTGAATGACCTCTCCCCAACGGCCCGTCGCTTGCGCCATGCGCTCGAGGTAACGCGCCGTCTCGCGATCGGAGTAATCTTCCGAGAAGGCATTGACGAGGGCATCGAATGCCTGCCCCTTGTCATCGAGCTTCTCCTCGAAGACGCGGGCGATGCGGCGCAGGATGTCCGTCTTTTCGCTCGTCTCTTCGCGCGTGTCGAGCCTTTGCAAATAGAGCTCGATGAGCGGTTCCCAGCGCGACGCTGCGGTGTGCAGCTGCTCGAGGGTGGTATAGGCGTGGTCGTGGGCGGGATTGAGCGCGAGGATTTTCTCGTAGGCCTTGGTTCCGCCGTCCTTGTCGTGCAGCTCCTCGTCCCAGATCTTGGCGACTTCGAGTAGCTCGCGGGTCTGCGCTTCGGGATCGGTGAGCGCGTCGGCGCGCTGCATTTTGACGGCGACGACGTCCTGCCACTGCGCGCCCGCGCGGTAGATGACATCGAGGGCGTCGATGGCACCGAAATCGCCGGGATCGATTTCGAGCAGCTTGCGCCAAGCGTCGGACGCTTCGAACTGCTGCGCGAGCGGGTCGTCGTAGGTGCGTCCCAGCTCGCGGTACGTCGCTTTCAGCTCCTCGGCGTCGAGCACGGAGGAGGCCCGGTCGACGATGGCGTGCAGCGCGGAAACGAGCTCGTTGGGGTCCTTGCGCTTGCGCCAGATGGCGGCAATGGCGCGCAGCGCGTCGACGTTGGCGTAATCGAGATCGAGCACGCGGTTGTAATCGGAGAGCGCCTGCTCGTCGCGACCGAGCTGCTCGAGGAAAATGCGGGCGCGCCGATTGAGGACGTTGACGCGCAGCTCGTCGGAATCGGCGATGTCGAACTCGCGTTCGAGGATGTCGCACAGCTCCGCCCATTGCCCGGCCGATTCGTAGAGGTTCGCCAGTGCCCCGAGCGACTCCGGATCTTCGCCGCGCAGATCGAGCACACGCTTCCAGGTGGTGATGGCGCGGCTTGGATTGTCGAGACGATCGGAAGCGAGATGCGCGATCTTGGCGCGGATCTCGGCCTCCTGGACGTCCCCCGACGCGTTCTCGAGCTCGCGCTCGTAGACCGTGTTGAGCTCGTGCCAGGCCTGTTTTTGCTCGTAAATGCGCGAGAGGGCCTGAATCGACCCCTCGTGGGTTTTGTCGAGTCCGTCGAAGATCTGCCGGTAGGCCCGGACTGCGTCGTCTACCTGACCCAGCTTTTCTTCGTAGGTCTCGCCGAGGCGGGCATAGAGCTCGACCAGCTCGTGCGGCTCGGTCGTCGCCTTGACGCGCTGCTCGAGCACCTGCGCGAGATCGCCCCATTGTTCGAGCGAGGTGTAAATACGATCGAGGTTGGCCAGAGCGTCGGGGTCGAGCGGCTGGACACCGAGCACATAGCGGTAAGTCTCTTCGGCCTTGGTGATATCGCCGAGCTCTTCTTCGAACGTGCGCGCCAAGCGGCCGCCCACGACGCGCTGCACGTCGGGGTCGACGTGCAACCCGAGCACGTCGGCATAGCCGTTGGCGAGGCTCTCCCATCCGCCATCGACCGAGCCCGCCAGGCGCTCGATTTCTTCGCCCGTCTTTTCGTCGAGCGGCACTTCTTTCATCGCGCGGGCGTAAACGGCCATCGCCGCCGCCACGTCGAGGAGCTTTTCTTCGGCGAGCTCCGCCATCCGGTAAAACATCGCCAGCCGATCGGCGGGATCTTCGATGTGACCGAGCTGGGCCTCGTAGACGCGCTGCAGCTTGTCCCAATCGGCGGCCGCCTGGTAAAGCGGCTCGAGTACCTCGGCGATTTCGGCTTGTTTGGTGCCCGCGGCGAAGAGGCGCTCGATGGCTTCGAGGGTCGGCGCGTGCTCGGGCGCGGCGGCCAAAACGTCGCGGTAGGCCGAAATCGCGGAATCGAGGTCACCGAGACGCGATTCGTACACTTGCCCCAGGCGGAACTTGAACTCCAAAATTTCGTCGGGCGTTTGACCAATTTCGGCCTCACGCGCGAGCACCTGAGCAAGATCCGCCCATCGCTCGGTGCGCGTGAAAAGCCGATCGAGCGCGCTCACCGCGGCGAGGTTCTCCGGATCCGCCGCGAGCACCTGACGATAACGAGCGACCGCGCTGTCGATGTCCTCCAGTTGAACTTCGTATATCTGCGCGGTGCGCAGCCCGAGGTCGACCAACCTTGCCGGCTCATCGCCGAGCTTGTCGAGCTCGACGTCGTACAGCTTGGCGACTTGTGGCCACCGATCGCCGAGCCCACCGAGGCGCTCCAGCGCGGCGAGTGTTTCTTCGTTGCCGTTATCGACCTGTAGCGCACGCGCGTAGACGTCGAAGGCGGCCAACGGATCGCGCAGGCTCTCGACGTAAAGACGGGCGACGCGGTGGAGAATGTCCACCTTGTTCATCGGGTCTTCGGCGAAGCGCGCTTGCACTTCGAGGACGCCGATGAGCTTCGGCCAATCGCCGCTCGCCTCGTAGACCGGCTCGAGCACGGAGGCTGCGGTCAACGGATCGCGGTCACCCGCCTTGAGCCCTTCGATCGCTTTCAGCGTGGGAGCGTGCGAAGACTCTCGGGCCAGGATCTCGCGATAGAGCTCGAGGGCGCGCGGCACGTCGTCGAGGCGCGTCTCGTAGAGCTCGGCGATTCGATATTGGTACGAAATCGACTCGTCTGCGTCCTGACAAAGCTCGGCTTCGTGCGTGAGGACGTTGAGCAGCTCCGGCCAGTTCTGCGCCGTTTGATAGAGGACATCGAGCCGGCCGAGCGCGGTGAGATCGTCGGGGTCGAGCTCGAGAACGCGTTCGTAGGTATCGATCGCCTTGTCGACCTTGCCGAGCTCGTGCTCGAACACGGCGCCCACCTGGTAAAAGATACGCTTCTTCTCGTCGACATCGGCGACCAAGTCGGCCTTGGTGGTGTAGACGTTGAGCAGATCTTCCCAGCGCGAGAGACCGAGATAGAGCTTCACCAGCGCGTCGACGGAGCGAAGGTCTTCTGGGTCCCCTTCCAGGATCTTGAGGTAGACCTTGACGGCGTCTTCGCGCCGTTCGAGCACTTCTTCTTCGATGAGCGCCGCCTGGTAGAGCGCTTCCTTCTTTTCTTCTGGCGTATCGAGCATCTCCGATTTTCGCTGGAGCACCTGCGAAAGCTCGGCGTAGCGGTTGGTGCTGCGAAAGAGGGTCTCTAACGATTCGGCAGCGGCGAGATTGGTGGCGTCGATCGTGAGGACCTTCTGAAAGTGCCGGATGGCGCTTTCGACGTCGTGAAGGTCGTTCTGATAGACGCGCGCGGCAGTCGCGTAGAGCGCGCTGCCGATGTGCGGATCCTGCTGCTCCGCGGCGAGCTCTTCGAACACTCTCGCGAGATCGGGTAGACGGCTCGTCGATCGCGCGAGCCGCTCCAAGCCTTGCTGCGTCGAGTCGCTCGACGGATCTTCACGCAGCGCGCGGGCGAGCGTTTCGAAAGCGGCGTTGAGATCGCCAGCGGCGTCGCTGTAAAGCGTTGCCACTTGATGGAGCAGCTCGACTTTGCGAAGGGCGTCATTGGCGTTGCGCACCTGCACTTCGTGGACGCCGATGAGCTTCTGAAAATTGCCCGACTGCCGATAGAGCGGTTCGAGGATCTCGGCGATGGCCAGCTCGTAGTCGCTCGATTGGCCGAGCCGCTCGAGGGCGGCGAGCGCATTCGCGTTGCCCGAATCGCGCTCGAGCACCTGGCGATATCCCTCGATCGCCTCCTGCATCTGGCCCATGTCCCGCTCGCGCAAGGTGGCGAGACGGAGCATCAGGTCGAGCTCGGCGTCTTCGCTTTCTGCGAGCCGCAACTGAGCTTCGAGGTTGTCGGCCAACTCCACCCACATTTTTTGGCGGGTGTAGAGCGCGTCCAGCGCAGAGAGCGCAACCTTGCTCGTGTCGTCGAGCGCCAGCACCTCTTTGTAGGCGGCAATGGCGTCTTCCGGGCTGCGCAGCTTCTCTTCGTAAACCTCCGCCATTTGCGCGTAGAGCGCCTCGCGCGATGGCGCGTCGTTGGAGAGCTCGATGCGCCGGCGGAACACGCCGATGAGATCGCTGTAGCGCTCGGTACGGCGGTAGAGGCTGTCGAGCGCTTCGAGTGCCTCGGAGTCAGCCGGATTCTGCGAGAGGATATGGGCGTACCCTTTGGCGGCTTCGTCGACCTTGCCGAGACGCTCGTCGATGTGAGCGAGACGCATCCAATAGTCGCGCGCCAGCGCAGCGTCGGCGAGACCGGCGGCGATCTCGTCGAACACCGCTTCGAGGCGGTCCCAGGCGTTGGCTTCCGCGGCTAGCCGCTCGAGCTCCACCCTCGATTCGGTAATGGACGGGTCGTCTTTCAACGCCTTGGCTTGCGCCTCGAACGCTAGATTGACGTCGCCGAGCGCGTCGACGGCAATGCGCCCCACTTTGCGTTGCAGCGCGACCCGTCGGGCAACATCGCCTTCGCTCTGAGCCAAAATCTGGAGCACGCGCACGAGCTTCTGCCACTCACCGCGTACGTCGTAGATGCTTTCCAAGATCGCAGCCGCTTGGGACCGCAGATCGACGTGATCGAGCAACGATTCGAGCGCTTCGCGCGCCCCCTCGTGTCCGGGATCGAGAAAAAGGATCTCGCGATAATTGTCGAGCGCCGACGCGGCGTCTTTCAGGTGGAGCTCGAGCGTGCGGCCCAACCTGAATTTGAGGTCGATGAGCTCACTTTCTGCCAAATCGAGCTCGATGCGCCGCCGCAGAATGTCGGCATATGCTTCGTAATCCTTGAGATCGCGATAAAGGACATCGAGCGCCTTGAGCGCCACCGGGTCGGCCGGCTCGTCATCGAGGACCGCCGTATAGCTGGCGATGGCCTTCTTCGGATTTTTCATCTCGCCTTCGTAAAGGCGAGCGATGGAGTAGAGAATTTCGCGGCGATCGGCGGCGTCTACGGCGAGTTCACGCTTCTTCTCGTAGATCTCGAGGAGCTCGTCGAACCGTGACGTCTGTCGATAGAGGCGCTCGAGCGCGCCCAGTGCGGCGACGTTCTCGCGGTCGGATTCGTAGACGGTCCGAAACTCGGTGAGGGCGAGGTCGACTCGTCCGAGCTCATCGACGAGAACGCGTCCGAGGCGCAGGCGAAGGGTGATCGCGACCGACTCTTCACCATCGCGCTTCGACTTCGTGACCGCGGCTTGATACGCCTTGATGACGTCTTCCCAGCGCCCCGCCGCTTTGGCGGCCCGCTCGAGATCTTCCGCGCATTGCTCATCGGAAGGCGCGATTTCGAAGGCGAGAAGGTAACGTTCGAACGCCTTGGCGGCGTCTTTTAGGCGCGTCTCGTAGATCCCGGCGAGCTCGCGGTAAAGCTCGAGCTTCGGCCCCGCATCGGTCTCGTGGCGCAGCTTGACTTCGTAACCGCTCGCCAGGCCACGGAAGTTGTTGCCTTGCCGGTAAATCGGGATGAGCGCTTCGGCGGCAGCCAAATGCTCGGGGTCGAGCTCGAGAACACGCTCGTAGCTCTTCGCCGCGCGATCGTCTTTCTTCTTCTTGTCGCCCCAGAGCTCGGCGATCTTCATGAGAAGGCCGATTTTGGCGGCCTTGTCCGTCTCACGAGACTCCTGTGTCTCGAGGACGCGGATGAACTCGTCCCACTTGCCGCTCTCGGAATAGAAGACTTCGAGATCATCCCAGCGACCGAGCGCCAGGTACTTCTTCTTCAACGCCTCTTGCGCCTTGCGGTCGTTGGGATCGAGCGTGAGCAGCGTGCGCCACGCGGCCACGGCACCTTCGTCGTTCTCCAGCCGATCGCCGTAGATGGCAGCCAGCTTGCCGAGGATGACGATGCGCTGGGCCGTGTCGTGCGTCGCTTCGGACTGCTTTTCGAGCACGCTCGCCAGCGCGGCATAATCTTTGGCGCGTTCGTAGAGTCCGGCCAGATTGTTGAGCGCCTCGGCGTTCTCCGAATCTGATTCGAGGACTTCGCGCCAGAGATCGATGCACACGTCGGGCTTCTTCACCCGCTCGGTGGCGAGCCGCGCGATCTCGAGAAAACGCGCCGCGCGCTCGGGCCCAGGCTCGAGCCTCTCCGCGCTGCGCCGCTGCAGACCGAGAAGCTTCTCCCAGTCGCGCCGCTTCTCGTACATCTGGCGCAGGAAGTCGATCGCTTTGGCGTTCTCGGCATCGATGTCGAGAATCGCCTCGTACGCTTTCACCGCTTCGGCTTGGTTCGCGAATTTAGTGACGTAGAGATCGGCGGCGCGCTGGTAGAGCTCGACGCGTTCTTCCTTGTCCGAAACCATGCCGGCGAGCTGCATCAGCGTGCGAACGAACTCGTTGTACCGCTTGGCGCTCTCCTGCTTCTCGGCTGCCGCACGGAGCTCGGCGATCTTGCCTTCATCGGCAGGACCGGCGGCTGGTTTGGCCGGCACGGGCGACGGCATCACGGCTGCTGCAGCTGGTTTGGGCGTCGATACGCCGGGATCGGACGCGATCGGAGCGCGCACCGGCTCGACCGGCGCCACCTTGGCGGGTGGTGGGGCTTGTTTGGCGGGCGTCGCTTGCTTACCGCCGTCAGCGCGCGGCTTGATGGCCTCGCCAATCTGCTTTTCGAATGCCTTGAGACTGGGATGATCGGGGGAGATCGCGCTGAGGCGTTCGAAATATCCCCGCGCACGCATCATGTTCCCGAGCTGTCGCCAGGTGAGCGTCGCGGCTTGCGCGAGGATGAAGGTCTCGGAGCCGTTGGTGTTGCGGGACTGCGTGGCGCGGTCGAGCAGCTCGACGACGCGCTCCCAGTTGCCCTCCTTCGTGCCCCAGATCTCGCGCAAAAACGTGAACGCGGCTTCGTTGGAAGGGTCGGCGGCAAATGCCTCTTGCAGCAGCTCGACGCCCGCTTCGAGATTCTGATGACGGGTCACCCAGCGCGTTCCGAAACGTAGCGCGGCGTCGCCACGCTTGGCGGTATCGGCGATGCCCGCCAAAACCTGCCTTTGCTGCTCGAGGATGGCGTTCGTACGCTGCGCTTCCACGAGGAGATTCTCGTAGAGCGCCGCAGCGGCGCGGTCGGCGGGATCGGCGGCATACGCCTGCGCGAGCATTCCCTCCATCGCTTCGGGTGCGAAGCGGCGCGCGATCCGCGCCGCGCGCACGAAGAGGCGCGCCCTGCTGGAGGGATCGGGCGCTTCGTGCGCGGTGCGCAAGAGCTGCCCCACCCGATCTTGCCAGCTCGAATCCGTCACCTGCACGTCTTCGAGACACGCGCTCGCTTCCGAGTTTTTCCCCTTCGCGGCCGCCAGCGCGCGCGCGTAGGTTTGCGCCGCTTTCTCGATCTCGCCCTGATCGGCGTAAACGTCACCGAGCTCGACCAACAGGAGGGCCGTCTTGTGGCCATCCTGCATGCTCTTCAGCTCCAGCTCGAGGAGCTTCTGCACCATCCCGGTCTTGCCGAGGTCCCAATAAATGAGACGGGCTTCTTCGAGCGCCTCGATGAGCGCCGGATTCAGCTTGTAGGCATCTTGGAAGTGCTTGAGCGCTTTGACGCTCTGCAGAAACTTGGTCTCGAGCACCCGTCCGAGCTTGAGGTGTATCGAGGCCTTGATGGCGTTCTGCGATGAGCCACTAAGGCCTCTTTCGAGTTCTTCGACGAGGCCCTGCCAATCCCTGTTGCGTTCGAAAAAGCCTATCTGCTCCTGTAAATCCATGTATTCCCTCGGACCTTAACCCTTCGGAAATCCCCCCGGACAGAGCGTCGCTCTCTCGTCTGTCTGGGATCGACTACTGCATGGAGCCACCGAGCTTGGCGACGAGCGACTGCGATGCCTCGCATTGATCTTTGTACTTTCCTGTCGCACCGGCACCGCGGCATGCGCGCACCGAGAAACTCTTCAACAGCTGGATCGCCTCCGTCTTGCGGGGCGGATTGAGAACGGCATACGTCGAGCCCAAATTGTAGAGAATCTCCGGGTGCTCGTCGCCGGCGACTTTGCGCGCCGCTTCGAGTTCGGTGACCATCTCGTTCATCTGGTTCTTCGTCTGATACACCTGCGACAAGAGCACGTGGACTCCGAATAGGAACTTGTCCCCTTCCTTTCCGTAAGCGAGTGCCTCTTTCAGAACTTGCTGCGCCTGATCGTAATAGCCGAGTGCCAAGTACAGGTCGGCCAAGCGCGTATAATAACGCAATTCGTCCGGCTTTCGCTCGATCGCTTTCGTGTAGTTGGAAAGCGCCTCTTGTTCGTTATCTGTCCACAAGTAGGTGTAACCAAGCTCGTGATAGCAATCGGCGTAGTTAGCGTCGGCTTCGATGCATTTCTTGAAGGGTTCCTTCGCCTCTTCCCAAGAAATCGTCTTCTTGGCCGCCTGCTCTTCGATGGCGAACCCCTTATTGTACCAATAGTTGGCGAATTTCGGGGCGACTTGAGTGGCCCGCGCCAGCGAGGAAGCCACCTTGTCCCACGCTTCCTTCTTTCGGTAGGCCATCGCCAGCTTGAAGAGGATGCGATGGTTCGTCGGGTCGAGCTGTGACGCTTGCTCGTACTTGGAGATCGCTCCATCGACGTCGACGTCTTTTTGCTTGTCGGCATCGTTTGCCAAGTTGATGGCTTCGATGGCGTTGCGGCTGCAGCCGAGGCTTGCCCCCATCGTGGACGCAAGGAGGAGACCGAAACCGATCAGAGCACGGAGCTTCATGGACGTTTCATCCTTCCCGAAATTCGCGGCACCGCTCAGCAACACCGCGCCAGTTCTTCGCCATACCAGATCACGATCGGCAGATTCGGCCACATGGCCACATGAGACTGCGACGACGGCCGCCGCATGACCGACCGGGGAGAAAATGCCACGAGACGCGCCGCGTCTCTCGGCTCCGCTCACGGGAATTTCTGCCTGCTCGGTCAGATGGTTGAGTGGTCATATCGCTGTGAGAATCTCAGGCAGTCGTGTTGTGGGAGCCTTTGATGTCAATTGAGAGATGCGCGACGGCGCTCTGGAAGACGCGAAATGGCGAATGCACCCGCGACGAAGGTGCCTCCAGGGCGTTTCAGCTGGCCCAGTCTAAGCGGATGCCCCCAGCGAAGTCCAGGGCGAAAGATTGCCTTTTGTGCCTCTAATCCGCAGGTTTTCGCGAGCGCGCCGGCTGATGTGCTCGCCACCTGCGAAGTCGATCGCCGCGCGCTCGGGGAGCGCCGCGCGTCAGCCTCGCCGACATCGACCGCCATTCGCGCCGAGGACCGAACCGAGCGCCCGACGCGTCGCCAAGAATCGCCCGCGCGTGCGCGCCGCCGAACCCGTCGCACAGACCGCCGGCGCGTCATCGCTGTCGCCAAAAACGATCTGCCCGCGCGGACGCAGATTCACTCTCGGAGTCCAGACGCACGAAAGCCGCTCGCCGGTTGTCCGGCGAACGGCTCGCGCGTTCTCTCGAGGTGAGGACTCAGTCGCCTGGCGAGAACATGATGGGGTAAACGACCGTGACGATGCCGCCTTCGGGCTGCGGGAACGACAGCCCGTAATATGCCCGGATGGTGCACTGCACGACCGCCGCGTCCGGCATGTCCGAACCACCGTTGCTGACGTTCGACACCGCGCCATCACGACCGATGACGAAGCGTACCGAGACGCGACCCTGAAGGTTCGGGTTGTTGCGCAGGCCGTTCTCGTAACAGAGACGGAATCGGCCGTAGTTCTGCCGAACGATGCGCTGGATGACCTCGGGCGGCAGCCGGCCGTTGACCTCGGTCTTGCCCATACGAACCT
>DATHEQ010000363.1:0-15147 GCA_035318505.1 Polyangiaceae bacterium
CGGAGGCACCGAAGCCTTGGTGCCCAGCGAGAACACCGAGTTCACCGGTAAGGATTACACGAGCCTCACCCTCGTACCTTCCATCATCGAGGTGGGCGATATCGATATCGAGTTCATCAAGATCGGCAACAGCACGGAAACCGCCGATATCGACAAGAACTGTCAGGGAAAGTACCAGCTCGACGGCTACATGGGGGCCGAAGACAACTGCCCCAATTACTTCAACCCCTCGCAGATCGACGCCAACGGCGACGGCGTCGGTGACGACTGCGAAGACTATGACGGCGACAAGGTCATCAATGCCTGCGACAACTGCCCGAGCCGCTCCAACGCTACGCAGCTGGACGATGACCATAATGGTCGCGGGGACGCGTGCGACGGAGACGACAGTGGCGGATGTGCGATCGGTCGGTCAGGCCGACCTTTGACCGGCCATGCAGTCGGCGCAATGGGCGTCCTCGCATTGCTTTTGCTGAGACGCCGTCAGCGCACGTTCGCAAAACCAGGAGTGTAGTGCCGAACACAGCACCCAAGCTTCTTTGATCGGCCATCTCGGATCGCACGTTCGCATCCGATTGACTCTCGCGAGTGGAATGTAAGAGGAAAACGAAATGTCGAGATGGCTCCTGCTGATTGCGCTAGCGATGGCGACGGTCATGATTGGACCGACGATCGCTTTTGCGCAGAGCGGCGCTGCAGGTTCGATCGGCGGCTCGGTGACCGATCAATCGGGAAACCCTCTACGAGGCGTAGAAATCAGGGCGGAGTCGAATGTCCTCATGGGGCCCGGCAAGGTCACCCAATCGAACGAGGAAGGATCGTTTCACATCCAGGGATTGCCCCCGGGAACGTACAAGGTCACCGCCTCCCAGGAGGGCATGAATCCCGCGGTCCAGGAAAGCGTGATCGTTGGAATCACGTCGACGACCGAAGTCAACATTCTCATGGAGGTCCAGGCGGCCGAGGGCGAGACGATTACGATCATCGAGGCGCCGCCCATGATCAGCACCTCCAAACCGGCCATCCAAACGAAGCTTGAACTGAAGACGATACAGTCCACGCCTTCCATCGATCTCATCAACGTTTTTCGCGACGTACTCGAGACGACTCCCGGGACGACCGCCAGCCGTCGCGTTCGCGGCGCGCCCGTCCGCGGCACCTTGTTCACGCAGGACGGGTTCGAAATCAAAGAGCAGTTCCCGTCCGCCCGGTCATCGGCGGCACTCGAGATTCAGACCGCCGGTTATGGAGCCGACGCCCCCACGGCATCGGGCGGCATCGTGAATCTCGTGACGCGTTCGGGATCCAACAAGACGGTGTTTGAAATGACGATGGCGGCGGACGCCAGCTTCGCAAGATTGGGGCTGGACCGCGGCGAACCATCGGCGGGCACCAAGCGCTTACTCCTCAATCCCACCGTGTCCGGCCCCATCGTGCAGGACAAGCTTTGGTATCACCTCAACGTCGAGACGCTCTTCTTACAGGAGCCTCAACCGCGCGACCCGTTGCTGGTTCTTCCGGAGACGCAACCATTCTTCAACGTGATCCCCAAGGTGACCGCGAAGGTCAGCTGGCAAGTCAACTCTCGCAACAAGATCGACGTGGTCTTCAACGGGGACTGGCCCTATCAACGCAATAACCGCCGGAACCCGGGCATCTCCGACGAGGCACAGGCGGATCGTCTCGCCGAACGGTATTTTACGGGCGTCATTTGGCAGAGCACGTTGACCGATGCGCTCCTCTTTCGCTCCCAGCTGGGATACGGCGCCTTCCACGAACACATTTATCCCTCCAACTGTCGGTCGCAAGACGACGCTTGCTACGCGGTACCGAACATCAGGCAGCGAATCCCAACCGCTCTCGAATTCGGCAACGCTCCCACGCACAATCGAAACGACCTTCAATACGTTCAATTCATCAACACCCTCGAGTACTTTCTCAGCACCAAGACGGCGGGCGATCACAACCTCAAGCTTTACGACAAGGTGTATGTCGAAGAGGACGTGCGCGACGTCTCGCAGAACGGCAATCTTTTTTACGAATATGCCGGCACGATCGCCACCAACACGACGACGTTTTACGCCAACGACCCGCGGCTAGAAGCCCCTCGTTTCGGCAACTTCGTGGGCGGCGTCACCGTGCTGAAGCACCAGCTCACGGCGAGCGACACCTGGAAGGTGAACCGCCACTTCACCGCCACGCCGGCGGCCTCCTTCGTGCAAGCGAGGGCCACCAACACGGCGGGGTCCTTCCCTTTCGACAATTACACCGTCGTCCCCGCCATCTCCGCCATCTGGGACGTCGGCGGCGATGGCAAGACGGTGCTGCGCTCGAGCGGCAGCGTTTATGCAGATCTCGATCTCACGCTGGTTGGGCGCCACTCCCTCGGCACGCAAGTATCCCAGCGTTGCGGCTGGAATCCGACGACGCAGCAGTTCGATCGCGATTGCGTTTACAGCGGTGGCTCGAACAACACGGTCAGTTCCAGTCTGAAAATTCCGCGCACTTGGGAGGCGCAAGTGGGCGGCGCGCGGCAGGTTGCGCCCGGTATCGCGGTAAGTCTCGACGGCATTTACCGGCTGTTTACGAACCAGTTCGAAGACTTCGAGACCAATCGAATCTGGAACGCTTCCGGAACGGCGGTCATCGGGTACCGCAACGGCAACGCCGAAACGATTCTGGATCTGCGCACGCCGAAGGAGGCGAAGCGAGAGTACGTCGGCGCGACAGTCGCGATAACGACGACCGGTGGGCCGTTGACGATGAACGCGTCGTACACGTTGTCCCGCTTGTACGGAACGGTCCTCGACGGCTTTCAAAACTACTACGGCACGATCCCCGCGCAAGACCAGCTCCTCTACGGGCCTCTCGCCGACGATCATCGCCATGAGATCAAGGT
Organism: Polyangiaceae bacterium; assembly: GCA_035318505.1. Lineage (GTDB taxonomy): Bacteria > Myxococcota_A > Polyangia > Polyangiales > Polyangiaceae > DASWDH01. Next base: position 2,900 of record DATHEQ010000363.1, read on the forward strand.
CTTCGGCACCTACGACTTTACGGAGTGGCTCACGGCAGGATTCCGGTACACGTATTACTCCGCCAGCCCCACCAATCGCCTCTTCTACGATCCGGTTCTCAACAGCTACACGTCGTACCGTTCGACGCCGGGCGTCGATCCTGGACCGAACCTGAACGACCCCAGCGACGACCGCGATCTCAGGTTGCCCGATCAGATGAGACTCGATCTGCGGCTGATGGGTCGGTTGCGGCCGCTCATTGGTCGCACCCTCAACGTGTTCGTGGACGTTCTCAACGTGCTCGGCCTGCGAACGGCGACGAGCTACGGCGTCGGCGACGGACGTGATTTCGGCGTGACGGCTACCCGCATGATCCCTTTCACGCTTCGAGTGGGACTCGATTTCAGCACCGAGTGAGATTTTCAAGTGGAGAAGTACGCGTGACACGAAGAGCCTTCGGTGGAGTTGGCGGCATGGATGGCCGAAGCCGAGTCATCGCGCTTCTTGCGCTTCTCTCCTTGTGCGGAGGATGCAGCGAGGTACGTGGTCGCCGCCGAATTCAGAAAGCGAACCAGCTTTACCGCGACGGACAATACAAAGAGGCCGTGGCGATGTTCCAAGAGGCCGAGCAGTTAGTGCCCAACTTCTGGGTGCTGTGGATCAACAAGGGCTACACGTGCCGGCAGATGCTCGTCCCCGGCGCCCAGACGGCCGAGAACGCGGTCGCCACTCAGTGCGCGCTCGATGCCTTCACGCGTCTAAAAAAGTTGAAGCCGAGCGACCCGCGCGGCCCCGCCCTCTACGAACAGACATTGTTCGAAACCGATCAATACGAGACGCTGGCGAAGATGTACACGCAGCGCATCGAAGAAAATCCCCGCGACGAGGAAGCGCTGAACGGTCTCATCCAGGTGTACTCGAAATGGCCCGAGCACCTCGGCGACGCCGTCGCTTCGTATCGCAAAAAAGCGGACATGAAGCCGACCGACGCCGAAGCGCAGTATGCGGTCGGCGTCTTCATCTGGCATCAGCTCTTCGCCAAAGGCGGCGGGGCAGACAAGGCGGGGTACGACCCACGGCCCGACCCCAACATCAAGAAGCAAGTCAAGGAAGCGCCGCCCTCAGCTGCCGGGGAGATCGTGGGACAACGACGCATCGAGCTGAGTGAGCTCGGAATTCAATACCTCGAGAAAGCCATCGAGGTGCGCTCCAAGTACCACGAGGCCATGACCTATCTGAATCTGCTCTGGCGCCAGAAGTCGTACGCTTATTTCGACGACCCCGACCAATGGCAGCGCTGTGTGGACAAGGCTACCGAGTGGCGTGACAAGACGATTCTGACGATCGGTAAGGCTCCGGCTGCGCCCGGAGCGCCCGAAGCAGCGGCAGAGGAGGGCAAGCCGCGCGAGCCAACGGCGGACGAAGGAGCCCTCGGCGCGACCAACAAAGGGAAGAAATAAGGTCATTCATCATGCCGTTCGAGGCATTCCTCACCCAGCACGAGACCAGACCGCGACGAGGGCGGCGGTTGACCGTTGCGCTCTCGCTGGTGCTTCACGGCGGGTTGGTGATAGCCGCAGTCGTGTATTCCTTCTGGCACGTCGACGTGTTGTCGCCGCCCACCGTCACTGTCACGTTCTTGAACAATTCTCCCCCGCCACCACCACCCCCGCCTCCGCCCAAAAAGAAGACGGCGGCGCAGACCAAGCCGGTCACGCCCAGAGACATCGTTCAACCGAAGCCCAACGAACTCCTGCAGCCCAAAGCCAAGCTCATCGAGGAGCCGAAGGAAGACGACGGCGTGGAGGGGGGTGAGGAGGGTGGCGTCGCCGGCGGCGTGGTGGGAGGCGTGCTCGGCGGCATATCGGTGGGTAGTCTGCCGCCGCCCCCGCCGGCGCCCAAGGCGAAGACGGAGGAAATCGCTCCCAAGTTTCTGCCTCCCAACATTGCCGGGCAGCAGCTCCTCACCGATCCGCGCAAGGATCCGCAGTACCGAGTGGCTCTGCCGCCCGCGCTGGGAAGCGCCGGCATGCGACTGTGGGCAATGCTCAAGGTATGCGTGTCCGAACAAGGCGACGTTTCGGACGTGAAAGTCATCAAGAGTATGGATGTTACCGCCGACTCGCTGCTCCAGGCAAAAATCAAAACGTGGAAATACAAGCCGATCAACATCGACGGGCACGCCGTCAGGTTTTGTTACAACTTTCGATACGAACACCTTCCGCAATGACGCGACGGGCGTAGCGAGCGGCATTCCGCAAAGGAGCTGATGAAAATGGACTTTTCTATCTATCACATGTGGCAACAGATGGGCATGACCGCCAAGGGCGTGGTGGTCATTCTGCTCATCATGTCCGTTTACTCCATCGGCGTGTCCGTCGATCGCTGGGTCGCGCTTCGCAAAGGGCGGAACCAATCGGTTGGCTATGTCGGAGCGCTTCAACAGATCGTCGGAGCCAATAGCCGCCTCGAAGAAGTGGTCGGCCTCGACCAACGATGGAAGGGCAGCCCGGTGGCGAACGTCATCGGCAACGGGGTGAAGGAGTTTTTGCGGGGGGTCAAGTGGTTGGGCCCCAAGGCCGCGGACCCGATCGAGCTCGAGATGATGGTCGACGGGGTCGGCCGTTCCATGAACCGCGTCAAGGCGCGCGAATTGGCCAACATGAAGCGCGGCCTCTCGGTACTGGCGACCATCTCGTCGTCGGCGCCATTCGTCGGTCTCTTCGGAACCGTGTTCGGAATCATTACCGCCTTTCAGTCGATGGGTGACCCCAGCAAAGGCGGCGGAGGCGGGCTGGCCACCGTGTCCACCGGCATCTCCGAGGCTCTATTGACGACCGCCGTGGGCCTGGCCGTCGCTATCGTTTCGGTATGGTTTTACAACTACTTCATCGACAGGGTCGACGAGATCACCATCGACGTCGACGAGACGGCCGGTGAAATGTTGGAGACAATGCTGCGCGAGGGCCGTAGTCGACTGCCGGGCGACGGCAAGGTCTCCGAGGCTTCGACCTGAAGATGAAACGCGCGGCAAACAAACCGGAAAACGAGAGCATCGCCGCGCCAGGCCTGCAACGGCTGCGGCTCCGCCGTTTGCGCGCCCATCCAAACGAGCACGAGTCGCGCCGCGAGAACAAGGTCAAAGCCGACATCAACGTCACGCCCTTGGTCGACGTCGTGTTGGTGCTCCTCATCATTTTCATGGTGGTAACTCCGATCATCGCCAGCGGCGTGCCGGTCGAGTTACCGAAGACCGTCCATCACACGCGAAAACCAGACGACGGCAAGGACATCATCATCGCCGTGACGGCGAACAAAACCGTTTATGTGGCAGGGAGGGCCGTGTCGGCGGCGGCGGAAGTGACGCGGCTCGTCGAAGAAGAGCGGCGCCGGCACCCGGAAAAGTCTGCCTTCGTCAAAGCCGACAACCGCACGACCTACGGCGCAGTGCGCGAGGTCATGGAGGCGGTGCACAAGGCGGGACTCGATGATGTGATGCTCGGCACCGAAGAGGCGAAGGAACAGCCGTAACCGGCGTGAGGAGCGACGACGATGGGTATGGACGTAGGTAGTAAGAAGGGAGCCAAAGGCGACATCAACGTGACGCCTCTCATCGACGTGGTGCTCGTGCTCCTCATCATCTTCATGGTGCTGGTGCCCTCCATGCTGAAAGAGCTGAGCGCCAACATACCGTAGAAGGACAATTCCAGTGCGCCGCCCGATCCCAGCGTCGTGCCCATCGTGGTCGAGTACACCGGCCACCGCGAGCTCTCGATCAATCAGGAGCCGGTCGCACCGGAAGGGCTCGCCGACAAAATCGCCGAACGCCTCAAGTACAAGAATCAGAAGGTGGTGTTCTTCAAGATTGACGACGAAGCGCCTTACGGCGAGGTCGTGCACTTCATGGATATCGTGAAGGGCGCCGGGGCCACGACCCTCGGCATCGTGACCAAGGACTAGGGAACGCCCACCCCGCTACCGAGGTCCAGCGCAAGCCTGCACTAGCGTCGGGATGCCGCCGGCGGGCTCGATGGTGGCCGAGTAAGGGACGCTCGTGAACGGCGTGCCACCGCCACCGGTGACCTGATTGCCCGTCGTGTTGTTATAGGTATTGTTTCGCGCGGTGATGGAGGCGGTCATCTCGTCGGTCGCGTCATTGAACTCGTGGGGACTGTTGACGGCGTCGAAGTAGTTACCCTCGATGAGAAGCTGCCCATAGCTGCCCGCGCGCACGCAGTAGTTGTTGCCCGGCGAGGCGAAGTAGTTGTTGAACACGTGCACCTGGCCGAAACGAACGCGCGGCATGCGCTCGATGACGCGCTCCGCCCACCAGTTGTGGTGAAAGCTCACTTTTAGCCGCCCCGTGTCCTCCGCGGCATTGTCATCGGAATGGCCGAGCAAGCTCGAAAACCGGTGATCGGACGTCTCACCCGACGGGCGCTGGTAGGCCGTCGTATAGCGAAACTTGGTCCACGAGACGGTGACCCAATTGACGGCGTGCGACATGTCCATGTTGCCGTCGGGACCGTCCCATACGTCGCAATGGTCGATCCAGACGTGGTGCGCGAAGTAGATTTGCAACGCATCGTTGTCGACGGTGGTCGTGAGGCCGTTGATGTGCACATTCCGGAGAATCACGTTTTGTACAACGTCATCCGCGTAGCCGCGAATTCGGACGCCGCCGTTGATGGTCGCATTGTTGCCAATGCCAACGAGCGTCTTGTTCGAAAGGACATCGAGGCGCGGCACGGAGAACGTACCGACGATTTCGATGACGCGCGCTGAAGTGTCACTGGCATAGGCCATCAGCTCGGCAGCGGTCGTTGGCCGGACGGGAGCGGCGTTGCCGCCTCCGGTAGTCGCTGTGACGCCATCACCGCTGACCGTAGCCCAGCCGACGAGCGCCGTCGGGCACGTAGAAGGCGGACCGCTGTCCACAGTCCCCCCGCCTGCGCCGCTGGAGCCGCCCTGACCGGCCGCACCCGATTTACCCGCCCCGCCGTCTTTTCCGCCTGCGGCGCCGCCGCTTCCGGCGGATCCGCCGACTGCATCTCGACCCGCGTCAGCCAATCCGCCAGATCCGCCGCTTCCGGCGCTGCCGCCGGGAGCATCGCTGCCGCCGCCATCCGGCGTGCCTCCGACTCCGCCACCGCCGTCGACGGGACCCGTACCGCCGGTCCCGCTGCCCGCGCTACCGCCCGTGCCGCTACCGCCGGCTCCGGACGCTCCCGCGGTGCCGCCGCTGCCGCCGCTGCCTCCGCTACCACCTTTGCCAGCGGAGCCACCCGCACCCGACGAGCCGCTCGTGCCGGTGCCGCCGCGCCCGGCCTGACCTCCTCCCGTGCCGCCATTGGCACCGCCCGCTCCGGAACGGCCCGCGCCACCACCGCTGCTTTGCGATCCACCACCGCCCGTGGGATCGCCGTCGCTCGGATCGCCGCAATGAGCCGCCAAAAGAAGACCCGATACCAGCGCCAGTCCGAGTCGCCTCTTCATGTAAAGTGCCATGCTGCCCTCTTGCTGTGAGTTCGGCGTTTTGACGATATTGCGAATGGCAGTCAGGTTTGCACTGCAGACGAGTTTCTCGGGCGGTGACGTATATTTTCCGCGGCCGCGTTAGCCGCGCGGACGTGACCGTCAGCGTTGCGCGCCGACTCGGCTCGCCTCGAGCCCAGAGCCCGCTTGATCGAAACCGGCTTGTACGTTGACGACACCGAACTGCCGATCTTCGACTTCCCGCCGCGCGGCCATCATCCAGATGAAGTTGATGCTGTGGCCTGGCGCCGCGACGTTGGGGTGAAAGCCCGCCGGCATCAGTACTGCGTCGCCGTCGCGAACGACGGTGACGAATTCGGGCTCGTCCGGATTGGTGTAAACCATCTGTATTCCGAACGCGGGGGGCGGCATGTCGAAATAGACGTAGAGCTCCTCGAGCGTGTTCGTGTGCTCGTGAGGAGGCCAGCTCGTCCAATTTCCTGGAACGGACCGGGTAAATCCGGCTAAAAGCCGGCCGGCACGCACATTTTGTCCGATGATGATGTTGAGGTCGCGCGACGTGGAGGGCCCGCCGCTCCGAAACTTTTGACTCGGGTTCTTCACCACGTCGGGATAGCGGACCACCTGGACGGGATAGCTGCCGCTCACCTCTGCCGAGCACTCGACCAGATCGACTTCGGAGTCCGTCGTCACCTCTACCGTGGCGCCAGGCGGAACATAGATGCCGTCGTACAAGTCGATGTCGTGCGAATTGCCGTCCACCGTGACGCGACACCGGCCGCCCATGCACAAGAGCGCCGTTTCTTGGCGGCCCGTCTCGAAGCCCGCGCGCGCCACCGTCGCGTCGAGGCGAGTACGCCCGTAGCTGAGATAGTCGAAAGCGCTGTTCTGCGGTGAGACGCACACGGCGCGCCCGAGGTGGGACGCCGTGCGGGGAAAGATCAACTTGCGAGGATCGAGCGAGGTCTGGGTCATGGCCGTTCTAGTCAACACCCACGTGTGGTCTAGCGTTGGCCACCGATGTGGTCAAGCACAAAGTGGTCGGACCACTTTGTGACCGAGGCCGCGAGGTCCGCCATTTGGACCACGGAAAGCGGTACCAATGAAAAGATGTATTGAATGACGGCTCGTTCGCAAACGACCACGGCGGATCAGAAACGCGAGCCGGCTCGCGGCCGATGCGCGACTACCTACGCTGGTGTCAAGCGCGGCGCAGCTTGCGATGCGCACCATTGCCGGTACGCGTTGGCTTCTTGCGTTTGACGGTAGCGGCGGCGAGTTCCCGCCGGCGAGCACGCTGTGTCTGATCGAGATGTCGGTTCATCGCTTCGCGGGCGCGAGCCGGGTCACCAGAAGCGATGGCGCGATAGATGCGCCGATGCATCGCTAGCGACGGGGCAAAATCGCGGGCACCGGCCACGGTTTGTCGTCGATGTTGATAGAGGATGGTCGCCGTCAATTCGACGAGAGCGGCGAGAATGGGGTTACTGGAAGCGCTCGCCACCATGCGATGAAAGCTCATATCGTGCACCAGGTATTGCTGCGGATTGTGCAGCGCGCTCGCCATTCCCGCGATCTCCTCGTGCATCTTGTCCAGATCGGCTGCCGTAGCGCGTTCTGCCGCCAACCCCGCAACGCCCACCTCGAGGTGCCGCCGCGCTTCGAACATCTCGTCGTCCGTAAAACCATGGAGGCTGGCCAAGAGAGAGAGTGGCCCGTCATTCAGTACCGGTGGGCCGTCCTTGATGTACGTCCCCGATCCATGCCGAAATTGGAGCAGCCCCATACCCGCCACGGAGTGGAGAGCAGCCCGCAGACTCGCGCGGCTCATCTTGAAACGCTTCGCCAAATCGCGCTCGGCGGGCAGACGATCGCCCGGCTTTAGCTCACCGCTTTCGATCATTCGCCGGATTTGCTCGAGCACGATCTCGGCCGTCGAGCCGGCTTTATAGTGTCCTCCGTCTTTTCCAGCGGTACGCATTGCTGCCAAGACTGCCCGACTATGCGTCCGGGTCAAGAAGTCGTGTCGACTGCGCCACGGAGCCGGACGCAGCTGGCGCAAGGCTCGCTCGTGCGTCAAGGAGCATGGCGTGAGGTGACAGCGATGGTACGGACGGCGCCTTCGATGGTGTCGGCCGCAACGACGATCGGTTTCTCCACGCCGAAAAAGTGACCGGCTTCTACGACGATGGCAGCCGATGCTGGCCCCTTGACCTCCAGAAAAATGTCGGAACCTGGCGCGGCAAAGGAGCCTCGGACCAGGCTTCGGGCGACGTTGGATAAAAGGATGACCGGCGTGCCTCGATGCGGCGCTTGTGTCCTCACGCCGGAAAGCTCGAGATCCTCGGTATGCTCGGCGGTGATCGCCGGCCCGTCCGCAGCATCGATGCGAACAGTGTCGAGCTCTACATTTCTCGCATTTCTGACGATGAGCCCCTTTTTCGCCGAAAGGGCAATATCGGACAGCGTGATGTCCTCGAGAGGCGATTCCTCGAGGCCGAGGAGCAGTCCCGCCTTCTCCGCGTCTCCGCTGATCGCACTCAGGTGGATTCCTCGCAAATGAGGCGTGCGGTCCGACAACGGTTCGCGCGGCGCATTCGTGTAATAAAGGTTGAGACTTATGGCCTCCTCGCGGATGTGGCTCATCACGATATTGCTCACCCGGACGTTTTCTATCGTCCCGCCCCTTCCTCTCGTCGACTTGATGCGAATGCCGCGATCGGTGCCATCGAAGACGCAATTGGAGACCGCAATGTTTTTGACCCCACCGGACATTTCGCTGCCGATGACCACACCGCCGTGTCCCCGCAACATGGTGCAATTCGTGATGGTGTGATTCTCTGCCGGACGGTTGGCTCGGCGGGCAGGATCGTCGCGCCCCGATTTGATGCACACGCAATCGTCGCCAACGCTGATGTGACAGTCAGAAATGTGGACGTTACTGCACGATTCCGGATCGATGCCGTCGGTATTGGGAGCGGCGTCCGGATTGTCGATGGTGACGCCGGCGATCGTGACATTGTCGCAATAGACAGGATTGATCGTCCAAAAGGGAGAATTGCGAATCGTGACGTCCTTGATCGACACGTTGCGCGAATTCAGCAGCTGAATGAATGGGGGCCGGAGAAAGCCCATCTCGATTCGCCGCGTGTCGTCAGGCAGCGGGATACCTTGGTTCAGGCGCGCGAACTCGCGCTGCCATCGCGAATCCGTCTTCCAACTGCCGCGCGCCGCGTAATCTCGTTCCAGCTCTTTGAAATAATTCCACCAGACTTCGCCCTGCCCATCGAGCACGCCCCGCCCGTGGATGGCGATATTTTCGAGCTTGTCGCCGTAAATGAGCGGCGAAAAATTGGTAACTTCGGTGCCCTCCCAGTGAGACAAGACCATCGGAAGGTAGTCGTCGAAGTCGGGGCTAAACCTGACAACGGCGCCAGGATCGAGATAGAGCGTGGTGTTGCTCTTGAGGTGAATGGGGCCGGTGAGGAACTGTCCCGCCGGAAAAAAGACGGTACCTCCTCCGCCGGCAACGGCCGCGTCGATGGCTCGGCGGATAGCGTCGGTGCTCTTGGATTTGCCGTCGGCACGTGCGCCGAACTCACGAACGTCGTAAACAATTCCAGATTGACGGCGCGGCTCAGTGCAAGCCATCGCTCCGCCCGCAAGCGCGACGAATCCGAGGCCCACGAGCACCATCGAGAGTGCCTGCGCTGCGGCTCTCGCCACGCTGCCGGCGAAAATGCGATTCATTCGCGCTCGAGACCAGCAACTTCGACGCTGGCTAGAACGAACGCTCCTAGACCTTTGGGATCGTTGGTTACGACTTCGGTGCTCGTGTAATACGCGTAGGATCCGTCACGGTAGGGTTCGCCGCCGAGTCCCGCCACCTTGCATATGCTTTTGAGGTTGAATTGACCCTGGGCGTCGACTTCCACGAATTGATCGATGATGCCCCGGTAGCCACGACGAACGACGGGCTCGTACGTCCGCTGGTCGAGCCAGCCGCGACGCACCGCCTTGGCTAGAGCGTAGACGAACATCGATGAGGCCGAGGCTTCGCGAAAGTTCTTTTCTCGGCCACCGGCGTCGAGCACCTGCCACCAAACACCGGTCGTCTCGTCCTGCACAGCGGCGATCGAAGTCGCCAAACGTCGAAGGACGTCGATCACCGCGGGGCGATCGGGGTGACCGGTCGGCAAGAAATCGAGAACATCGACTATCGCCATCGCGTACCAACCCATGGCGCGACCCCAGAATTGGGGCGAAGTCCCCGTGGTCGGATCGGCCCAGCGCTGCTGCTTGCTTTCGTCCCAGCCGTGATAGAGAAGGCCGCTCTTGCCGTCGCGGGTGTGTTTTTCGACGAGAAGAATTTGATGGGCTACGTCGTCGAGAAGGCGCGGCTCGTTGAAGCGGACGGCAAATTGAGCCAAAAAGGGCGCGCCCATGTAAAGCCCGTCGAGCCACATCTGATGAGGGTAGATTTGCTTGTGCCAAAAGCCGCCTTCCCGGGTGCGGGGGTGGGCGAGCATCTGCGAGCGAAGGAGGCGGAGCGCTCTTGCATACCGTTCTTTGTCTTTGCCGATGCTGGTATCTTCGTGCAGGAGAAAGAGAAGCTTGCCCGGGTTGATCTCGTCGATGTTGTATTTCTCGGGCACATAACCCTCGATGTTGCCGGCCGAGTCGACGAAACGGTCGATGCTTCGCTTCACATAGTCAATGTAGCGACGATCCTTGGTTCTCTGTCCCGTCTGCTCGAGCCCGCGCAGCACGAGCCCTGCATCGTACTCCCACTTGTCGCCAAAACCTGCCGGGTGGCGTCGCATGACGGTCTCTGACGCCTGCAGCAGCCAAGCCGCCGCCCCGGTTGCGCCGCCAGCCGTCGGCAACGATTTGGCTTCGAGCGCAATCGTAAGGGGCGCCTCGAGCGCGCTCGCCAACGCGAGCACCTGGCTGCGCCAACCGTTGATGTCGGTGACATCGCCGCTCTTGTCCCATGCGAAACCGGCATGGTAAACGCTCGTCGTCGTCGTCGACGCGCGGGTCACGAGCAGGGAATCAGTGGCCGTTTGCTGGTAGTCGATGACCTGGTCGCGAGCGGCGACGACGGCGCAGCCCAAGTGGCCGTTGTTCCCCTTGAGGCGCTCCCAAGAGATCATCGCGCCCGCTTGTTTCTCGAGCGATACCGACCCCGCCTCGTGCTTGGCGATGCCGATACCGAGGGCCAATGGCGCGTCTCGGCGTTCGACTTTGAAGGTGCTTTCGAAGCGCCCGAAGTTATTACCGGCGTCGAGCGTGACCCGTTTCTGTTCGGACACCGACAGACCGCCGGCGTTCCACGGCGCATAGGAGAGCTCGAAGATGAGCCGAATGGGGCCGTTGGCGAGCACCCGGCTATCGATGAAGTTGCGCGATACGTGCAGCCGGCCGTCGACCCAGATGCCGGTGCCGCCGCAGCCACGTGACTTGCCGACGGAGTAGAGGTCGGCGCCGTCGCCGCTGTCCTCGTGGTAATTGTCCGTCAGATACCAATCGTTGATCACCAACTTGCGCGTGCGTTTGCACCACACGTCGATGCCACTGCTGGTGAGCGGTTCGGCCGCCCACCGCTCGAGAGCTGCCCCGTACATCCGATGAGCGACGCGATCGTTCTCCCACGCGAAATCGTCGTGACGTTCGCGCGCAAAGCGACCGTACACCTTGAACTGCTCGCGCGCGGGGGCGCGCCTTTCGCCTGGCTGCGCAACGAACGTTTTGGTTTCACCGGCTGAGAAATCGGCCTGGAATACCAGCTCATCCGGGGTTTCGTCGCCGTCGGTGTCGACGAGCTGCGAAACGATCGGCGCCTGCGCTTCGTCGACGACGACGATATTCCGCCGATCGAGAAATGGGACGAGTTGTCGTATTGCCGCGAGCCGCACGACGACCATTTCCGATGCGCGTGGCACTTGCAAGGTGTTCGCTACGCGGATCGAGACGCTCGGCTGCGCGCTGGACGTACCGGCGCCCCCGCCATCGGCACGCGCCGTCGCCTTAGGCGCGACCGCGGACCGTGGGTCACCGTCGGGTGCGCGACCGAGCGGCGCCCGTGCACAAGCCGCCAAGAGGACGAACGCAGCCGTCGCACACCTTCGAAGAGAACGCAGATTGACTCCTGCTTCGGTGCCGCGTTCGGCGACCATGCGGCGCAAAGTAGCCCGTCGCATGCGCTCGCGTAAAGCCACAAGTGATCTGACCACTTTAGAAAGTGATGCGCCCCGCAGCGAGGCTCGCGAACTGGAGTCTTTCGAAAAGTGGTCTGATCACTTGTCAGTAGAAGGACTTGCTCCGCCTTTCGTGCCGGGCACGCCGCGCGTGTTTCCTGGAAATTGCCGGCCGCCCCAAAAAATCGGGATCGATTCGGCCGGCTCGATGAATCATCGTCGACGCACCGTAGCGAGTCGCGCGGCAGGATCGTGCGTCCGAGCCAATGTCGAGAACACGGAGCAAGCAAGAATGAACCAGCGCATCGTATTTCTTGGAATCGCGATTTTGTCGCAAGCCGCCCTGTTTCAGGCGTGCGGCGAAGACAAGGGCGACACCGGCGGCACCGGGACCGCCGGGGCCTCCGGGTCGACCGGTACCGGCGGCAATGCGGGAACGGGCGCAACGGGAGGTGCGGGCACGACGGGCACCGGCGCAACCACCGGCTCCGGCGGAAGCGGCGGCGCGGGCGGCGCGGCAACGGGTGGCAGCGGAGGCGGAGGCACCACAGGCGGTTCGGGCGGCAGCGGCG
>DATHEQ010000364.1:0-3769 GCA_035318505.1 Polyangiaceae bacterium
CCCATTGACGAACCTCTGGTCGGATATCGTGTTGGCATGGGAGGCTGCGGCGAGCGTCACACTGCTGGGAACCCAAAAATGCGGAAAATCGGCTACGTCGCAAAGATACTCGACGCCAGCTTGGTTGGGGGAATGAAATAGAGATCCATTCGATGTCCATCCCCACATGTCGCCAAACGCGTAGGCGCCGATCCCGTGCCAATACCAATAATCGCAATTGGCCCCAGACATCGAGCAGGCCCCCGACGGACCGTTGAGATGACTCGTGGAGTAACCATGCTCGTCCTGCCACCCATGCCAGCCCTCATGTACGAAGGCCGAACCTCTTCCCGCCGGGTTGGCATAGGGTTGCGTCGCGTTGTACGTCAGGCAAGAGGTTCGGAGCTCGTTCGCCGTCCAGGAGTGGTACGCCCATTGCGCCACGAAAGACGTGTCGTCCGTAGGTGTATGGTAGAGGTCGTCGTGAAACACGCTGTCATACTTCCAAGAAGCCTGCTCGTAATCGGTAGAGCCGTGGAAGGACCAGTCGGGGTTGTCCTGCAGGCCATAGTGAGTCAAGTAGGATGCGTTCCAATGCTTCCCGTATTCCTTGTCGATGTTGCATGCGTCGTTGTAACCGCGGTTGGCCCAGTCCGAAGAGCGGGTATCGTACACGTCGTGTTCCCATAGGACGAAATCCCAAGGGCAGCCGTGCACGTCCCAGAGCGCCCACTCTGCCGCGCTGGAGTCGTTTTGAACGCAAACGGCGTACGCGGGAATCGGCGCGACCATCAACGTCGTTCCGACCAGAAGACAGGATGCTATGCGCATGACCTCATACCTCCTCGTTATTCGCAATTTCATGCAGTGGAAAGGAGCCCGTCCAGCTGAACTAGTGCTCCGTCCCAAAAGTCGCAATCCATGTAGTCACGCGGCAAGGACCTTGCCGGTGTAGGTCCACTCGAACGGCTTGGCCATGCGGGAATTCCAATGCGCAACGAAGGCATAGATGGCATCGGAGAGTGCGGCCGCGCTCGGGAACGAGCGAGTCCGCAAACACTTGCTGGTGAGCATGCCGAACCAGATCTCCACTTGGTTGAGCCAACTGCCATGGTCGGGGGTGAAGACGAAGGACACTCGTGGATGGCGTTGAAGCCAGCGACGGGCAGGTTCGCCCCGGCGGGTGTGAATGTTGTCGGTGATCAGAAGAAGGGGACCGCGCCGATAGGTCCGGAGTATGGCGTCGAGGAAATCGAGAACCCTCGGCGTGGTTCGGTCTTCGGTCACGTGAACCAGCACGTGTCCCGTGACGACGTTGAACGCGGCAAACACGTTTCGCGTGCCGTGCCTTCGATACTCGAACTCGAGTCTCGCGATCTTGTCCGCCCGCATCGGTCGAGTCGCAAAGCGTCGTGACAGCGCCTGAATTCCCGGCTTTTCGTCGATGCAAAGGACGGTCGTTCTCGCCGGCGGCGCCACGTAGATCTTGCAAATTCGAGCGGCTTTTCGGTCGAAGTCCGGGTCTTTGGGATTGAGCCAGTACTTGATTCGATGAGGTTTGAGCGACATCGCCTGAAGGAACCTGCTCAGCGACGAACGGCTGACGCGCATTCCGTATCGGTCGTCGAGAAATCGCGAAAGCTCGCGCACCGACCATCGATTGAATGGAAGGCCGAACTTTGTTGGTGGTTGGACGATCACGGTTGCTGCCTTCTGCCACACGGCGGGGGTCAGCCGGCGAGGTCGACCCGGGCGCGACCGGTCCTTCAGACCATCGAATCCCGCCGCAAGGAATCGCTTGCACCACCGTCGCACGACCTGGCGGTCGACAGAAAGCGCACCGCAGATGGCGGCGATCGTTCGACGTTCGCTGGCCATCAGCACGATGCGCCCGAATCACAAGCCAGTGGCTCGGCTTGCGGCGCCTCACGACCTTCGTCAGTCGCTGACGATGCTTCGCCTTGAGCGCGACTCGATACTTCGATACCGTGCCCCTCATCCGCTTCTCCCTTGTGTGAGTTGTTTCCAGTCCGCAAACCGGAAATCTCACACGAGGGGGGCGGAACCAAGCTCGTCTTCAGGACCATGGATCGTTATTTCCGGGACGGAGCACTAGTTTCTCGAAGGCGGCGGATCGATGGGCCGCTCGGTGGGCGGTTTCTTGTCCTTCGGCGGTAGGCTAACGGGCTCCGGCGGAACAATCTCCGGATGAGCCGCGAGATAAGCCTGGAGTCTCTTGTTGACTGAGCCTCCGGGGTCCCCCGGCGACCTCATGGGCCTATCCAGGATGCGCTCTTCTCCCTTGCGCACATAGGGCGCGAGTGCCGCAAGCGTTGCCGCAGTGTCACCGTGGTTGCCGCGGTAGCAAGCAGCCGCCTCGGCGCGAACATGAAACGAGGGATGTTCGGCGACGGCTCGCAGCACCTCTTTCTCGGCGGTCGGATCTTTGATGTACGCCAAGCCGCTCACCGCCTTGGCTTCGAGCATCTCCAGAGCAGTCCGCTCGGCAATCTCGCCTTCGACCACCTCCCCGGTCGTAGGCAGCGGCTGCCAGAGCCAAGAGCGCAAGTGCTCGATCGCGAGCGGACTACCCGTTTCCCCCAGAAGAGCAAGCGCCACCAGGACACGACCGTGGTCGACCCGTTGCGCGAGGCGGGCCTCCTCGGCAATTGCATTGATAATATCAGCGTTGTCCCGCACCGACTTGATGATCGCCCGCGCTTCCTCTTTCTGCGAGAACGCTGCCCGTCCGGCCCAGCTAAGAAACGCCTTCGCGTTGTCTCGCGCCTGCGTTCCGGTGCCGGTGAGCGCGGGCGGATTGCGCGTAGGAGCTATCACGGCGGCGCCAGGGGACGCGACAGGCTTCTCGACGGCCGCGCGCTGCTGTCCCGGGATTTCTTGAGGCGGGTCGGCACTACACGCCACCATGGACGCCGAGATGACGGTAGCGCCGGCCAAACGGCCAAGAGTGCCCTTGTATCGACATAGTCTGTTCATTCTGAATCTCCCGATGGATCGAGACTTGTCAGAGAACTGGATTGCGCGGAAATGGGTTCCACATTTGCCCTGTCGCGACAGGTAACGCCGCACGCCTGGCCGCTGCACAACGGCGTCTAGCCCCTCCGCCTTGCCGCTGTTCGTATCAGGCGGCTCATAAGAGATCAATGGCTAAAACTTAACGCTTGCATGGCGCCGCAATGCCTAACGTCGGCACAACGCCGCAGTTTCGTCGCGCCGTTGATCGTCTTGCAAACCGCGCATGATGTTGGGCCGATGACACTGCCCGCGCGCCGCAAGAGCTTCGCCGCTGAGGTGTGCCAGCTGTTGGCGGGCTGCAGACCCCCGTGCACGCGCCCCCCCTGCAAACGAACGGACACGCAATCGCAGGCTCCCACTGCCCGCTCGCGTTGCACGTCTGCACGCCGTTGCCGGTACACTGCGTCGCGCTGGGACTGCAGACTCCGCCGTCCGGGCCTCCATCCACGCTGCTGTCCCATCCACCGCCTCCTGCATCAACGGTCGCTGTGCCCGCGGCGCCGCCGCTACCGGCGAATCCGGCCGACCCTGCGGTTCCACCTGATCCCGCGGTGCCGCCGCTGCCGCCGCTCGCGTCCGAGCTGCCGCCCGCACCGCCACCACTCGTGCCCGCAGCGCCGCCACTCGTGCCCGCGCTGTCGTCTGCACGACCGCCGCTCGTGCCCGCGCTGCCGCCCGCACCGCCGCCGCTCGCTCCCGCGCCGCCGCCCGCACCACCGCCACTCTTGCCCGCGCTGCCGCCCGCACCGCCGCG
>DATHEQ010000365.1:0-17527 GCA_035318505.1 Polyangiaceae bacterium
GCCCGCGATCGAGGGCATCCGGCGTGTGCGCATAATCGACGACCACCGCGATGTCATCCTGCGGCCCATCGCATCGCTCGAGCCGTCCCGGAACGACGACCTCTTCGAGCGCCGCGGCAACCCGTGTCAAATCCAAACCGAGCGCCGAAGAAATCCCGAGGCAGAGGAGCACGTTGGCCAGGTTGTGCGCGCCGATCAGATTCGTTTGCACCGTGACGTCACCCGCGCGCGTGCGCACGACCGCGCGCGTCGCTCTGGGGCCGAGCTCGACCTCGAGGGGCGCGATGTCCGCGACCGCACCTACTTCGCTCGATACCGTGAACAGCGACGCCGCGCCGCGCGCGTTCGCGATTCGCTCGGCGAGTGTGCGACCGAAAGGATCGTCGACATTGACGACCGACGCCGCCGGCTCGAGCTCGAAAAATAGCTGCGCTTTGGCGGCGCCATACGCTTCCATCGAGCCGTGAAAATCGATGTGGTCCTGGGTCAAGTTGGTGAAGGCCGCCACCCGGACGTGCAATCCCGAGGCGCGCTTCTGGGCGAGGGCGTGCGACGAAATCTCCATCACGAGGTGCGACGCGCCGCGCTCGAGCATGGCCTTCGCCACGCGCGCGATCTCGTCGGCTTCCGGGGTGGTATGCGTCGCTTCGAGCTCTAGATCCTCGAAGCGATAGGCGAGCGTCCCCATGACGCCGGGTCGCCGGCCGCTCGCCTCGAGCGCGCGCACGACCAGCATGCTCGTCGTGGTCTTGCCATTGGTTCCCGTGATCCCGATGACCTCGAGCGACCGCGTGGGGTCGCCGTAAACGTAGTGCGCTGCGCGCGCGATCCCGTCGCGCACGTCGGCTACCACGATCGCGGGTACGGGGAGCGGCTTTTCGGGCGCGTCCGATTCGGCCATGATCGCCGCCGCGCCGCGCGCGATAGCGGCCCCCACGTAGTTCCAACCATTCGTCTGCGCCCCACAGCGCACGGCAAACAGCTCGCCCGCCTCCACGCGGCGCGAGTCCTGCCTCACGCCGGTGACGACGACATTCGGATCGCCGGCGACGCGCAGCGCGCCCAAGACTTGGGCCAGCTTGCCCACCGTCGTGCCGCGCGAGGTCGTGCTTGTCGTGGACGTCATGTGGGGGGCTCGAAGAAGAGTTTCACGCGCGCCCCTTTGGGAAGGACCGCACCCGCGGCGGGGTCTTGCCGCGACAGCGTCCCCGTACCATCGAGTGCCGGCAAAAGCCCGACATCGAGAGCCGACTTCGTCGCTTCTCGCAACGACATCCCCTTGAGATCGGGCACGCGCACCGTCCCTTTCGGCGCCGGCACGTTCGTCATCGCGATTTCTTTCATCGGCGGCTCGGGAAGCTGGGCCTGCCGCATCGCTTCGTACATGGCAGCCGCCGGATCCGGCCCGCTCGTCATCTTCGAGATCGCCACGGGCGGCGTCCCGCGCGGTATGACCCCCAAATAGCGCAGGCTCATCTCTCCAATTCTTCGAAACGCCGGAGCCGCCACAAATCCTCCCGCGTGCGCGACCGACGGCTCGTCGAGGACGATGACCACGGCGATGCGCGGCCGCTCGGCCGGCACGAAACCGATGAACGACGAAGTCAGACGGTCTTCCGCGTACTTTCCGGTGGCGGGATCGGCTTTGTGCGCAGTGGCTGTTTTTCCCGCTACGCGAAATCCCGCGATCGCCGCTTCGACCCCCGTCCCCTGCCCCTCGGTGACGGCGACCATCATTTCCGCCAGCGTGCGCGCGACCGGCGCCGGCATTGCCTCGCGCCGCACGTGCGGCACACCTTCGCGCACGACCGCGCCGGCCCCGTCGGTGACGCGTTTGATCAAAAGCGGTTCGAGCAGCCGTCCGCCGTTGGCGACCGCGGCCACGCCCATGGCCAGCTGCAGCGCCGTCACTCCGATTCCGTAGCCGCGCGACACGGCCGCGGTCTCGACCTGCACCCACGGTCGTCCTTTGGGACGCAGCACGCCGGAGGCCTCGCCGGGCATCGGGATCTCGGTCGGCTCGCCAAAACCGAACCTGCGCAGCGCGTCGTAGAGCTGCGGCTCGCCGAGTGCCATGCCGATCTTGGCGGCGCCGATGTTCGACGACAACGCGAGGATCTGCGTCGGCGTGAGCCACCCGCTGACGTGGCTGTCGTGAAGGACGAAGTTGTCGATCACCATCGTCCCCCCTTCGCAGAAGATCGTCTGCGTGGGTGAGAGGGTTTTCGCCGCGAGCGCGGCGGCGAAGGTGAAGATCTTCATCGTGCTACCTGGTTCGAAGCGATCGCTGATGGCGCGGTTACGGCGCATCTCGACTTCGCTCGTTCCGTAGTCGTTGGGGTTGTACCCAGGCGCGTTGGCGAGCGCGAGGATCTCCCCCGTGTTCGGTTCCACGACGATGGCCGCCCCCCAGTTGGCCTCGTACGTTCGAACCGCAGCCGCGAGCTCTTGCTCGGCGGTGTACTGAATGCCCTGATCGATGGTCAAGTAGACGTTGTGCCCCGCCAGCGCCTGCTCGTCTTGAATGCCTTCGCTGAAGAGAAGGCGCCCCGACCGATCGCGAAGCCCGCGCACCTGATCGACGCGCCCTTTCAGCTCTTGGTCGAGCTCGAGCTCGATGCCGTCTTTACCCTCGCCGTCGGGCGACACGAAGCCGAGCAAAGGCCCGCCGAGCTCACGGTTCGGATAAAAACGATGACCCTCGCCCTCGATGACCAACCCACGGATGGGGAGCGGCGCCTTGGGATCGGCGAGGGCGCGAATACCTTCCACTTCCTCCTTGTTGATGCGGCGCTTCACCCACGCAAACCGGCGGCGCAGGAGGATCTTTCTTTCGAGCTCCACGGCGTCGACGTCGAGCACCTTGGCCATGCGCATGGCTGCATCTTTGGCGATGATGAGGGCACGCCGATCGTCGGCTCCGCGCAAGAGCTCGACGCAGTCCATCGAAACGCTGGGCACCTCGATGCTGACCGCGAGCGCCGTGCCGTTGCGGTCGTAGACGCTGCCGCGCTTCGGCACGACGTGCAGGCGCCGCTGGCGCTGCTTTTCCGCCATCTCTCGCCAGTTGTCACCGTCTTCGAGCTGTACGCTGTATGCGCTCGACACGATGAGCCCGAGCCCGACGCCCATGAGCCCGCAGAGCAGACCCATGCGCACCTTGATCCATCGGGCGCGGCGCGGGTCGAGGTTTCGCATCAGCGCTCGGCCCGCGCACCCGTGGAGGTGGATTTCGTTCCGTTGTTCGTCGGCGCCGGCGGCGCGGTTCGCTCCGGGCCCACTGCCATGCCGGAGATGGGGACGATGCGCGCGGCTTCCGGCGCTTGCATGCCGAGCAGCGTGCGCGCCACGACCTCGACCCGCTGCGGCGTCTCGTAGCTGGCCGCTTCGAGCTCGAGCACCCGCTTCACTTCGCGCAGCTGCGCCTGCTCTCCGCGCGCTTTGCCGAGCTCGTAGCCGAGCTGCACGTTCTTGCCACGGAGCGCAAGATGAAGGACGAACGCGGTCACGGTCGCCGAAACGGCGAGCGTCCACAAAATGAGAAAGGGGCGCTGCGCTCTCACGATGCGACCTTGCGCGCGGCACGCAGCTTGGCGCTGCGCGAGCGCGGGTTCTGCTCGGTTTCGGCGCGCGAAGGCACCACCGGCTTGGTGGTGAGCCGCTGCCAGATCTCCCTCTGCAGAAACGCGCGTTTGACCTGCCGGTCCTCGAGCGAATGAAACGAGATCACCGCCAAGACCGCGCCCGGACCGAGCACGCGCGGTGAAAGCTCGAGCAGCGAGGTGAGCTCCTCCATCTCGTGATTGACGGCGATCCGCAGCGCCTGAAACGTTCGCGTCGCGGGATCGACGCCACCCACGCGCGCGGGACCTACCGCGCGCACGACCGCACGCCGCAGATCGAGCGTGGTGCGCAGCTCGCCGTGGCGCACGGCGTGCTGGATGCAACGCGCGATGCGGCGCGAGCGCCGTTCTTCGCCGAATTGGTAGATGAGGTCGGCAAGCTCGTCGGTGGAAAGACGCTCGATGAGCTCGAGAGCCGTCTCGTCGCTTTCCCCCATGCGCATATCGAGCGGTCCCTCGGTGCGAAAGCTCATGCCGCGGATGGGATCGGTGAGCTGGGGCGAGCTCACGCCGAGATCGGCGATGATGCCGTCCACTTTGGGGGCTCCGAATGCGGCGAGGTGCTCTTCGATCGCGGAAAATTTCCCGTGCACGAGACGCGCCGCGTCCCCGAAATGGGCGAGGCGTTCGCCTGCCGCGGCAATGGCACGGCGATCCTGATCGATGCCGATCACCATGGCGCCCGGCGCCGCTTCCAAGATCGAAGCGGTGTGCCCGCCTCCTCCGAGGGTCGCGTCCACGTACACGCCGCCGCTTCGCGGAGCGAGCGCCGCGATCACTTCCGCCGCAAGGACGGTGGTGTGTCCGTAGGTAGCGGCCTCGGGCAGAGGCATGAAGTCGTCCGGCGTCACGTTCATATCCTCAACTGCTCCGAGACGACCCGCCGGAACTCGACCTGCTCCTCGGGCGTCATCTTTTGCGTTTCATCCCATTTTTCTAGCGACCAGAGCTCGACCAGGTTCACCATGCCGGCCCAAAGCACGTCTTTGTGCAGGGCGGCGTAGTCGCGCAGCGCATTGGGCACGAGCACCCTGCCCTGCTTGTCGATCTCGCACTCGACGGCCGCAGAGATGTAGAGTCGTCGGAGCCGGATCACGTTGGCGTCGAACTGCGGTTGGGCGGCGATTTTGGCCTCGATCTCTTCCCATCCCTTCATCGGAACGAGGTGCAGGCACGGGTCGAAAGGGGATTTGGTGAGGATGATTCGCGCGTCCCCCGTGGCAGCGAGGACGTCACGAAACCGGGCCGGCAAGCTCGTGCGACCCTTGGCATCGATGGCGTGTTCGAAATGTCCTCGGAACATGTATCCGCCGCTTGATGCGCCAGTGCGCGGGCTTCTGGGGCACTATTTGCCACTTTATCCCACGAACCACGGTACCCAGCGAGGCAAGGGCCTGTCAATAGGCCCCCCTTCGGCCTTGCCGCGGTTCGTCGATGCCTAAGTTGCTCCCTGGACGTATTTACTCCTCTATATAGGGCGGGATGGACGAGCGGCTCACGAGGAGGGAGCGTGTACCCGCCCGACGCGAGCTGCGCTCAATCCGTCGCGGCTGAAAAGCGAGCGGCTCGTGGGGCGCCGCGGGCCGGCAGGGTCGACGGCCCATGCTCGTCACGGCAAGATGCGCGCGTGAACATCGTCGCCATCTGCGGAAGCCTTCGGGCCGTGTCTTCCAACAAGACGCTTTTGCACGCGGCCGCTCGCCTCGCGCCCGTAGGCGTCACCTTCACGTTTTACGAAGGGCTTGCCAAACTACCGCACTACAACCCCGACATCGAGGAGACTCCACCCGAGATCGTGCGCGCCTTTCGCGCTCTCGTGCGAGGCGCGGACGGTCTTCTCATCGCGAGCCCCGAGTACATGCACGGTGTTCCGGGATCGTTGAAAAATGCGCTCGATTGGCTGGTGGGAAGCGGTGACGATTTCGTAGGAAAGAACGTCGCGCTGCTCAACGCGTCCCCGCGCGCGACTCGCGCGCAAGAGTCGCTGAAAGACACGCTCACGATCATGGCTGGGCGGGTGGTGGAAGAAGCGTCGATCGCCGTCGAGCTACGGGGAAAGACGATGAGCGAGGATGCCATCGTGGCCGACGCGGAGATCGCGGGCGCGCTTCGTGGAGCGATGGCTGCCTTGGTGCGCGCCGTCGAGACGGCGCAGACGGAGCTTGCGTCCTAGGATCATACGGGTGAACGCTCCACTTTCGTCGGGCGGCGGGCCGTCACTTCGATCTCGATACGCATCCGCGGATCGCTGAGGCCCGCCGAGATCATCATCGCTGCCGGTCGGATCGCGCCGAAGTACCTGCGCAAGGTGGGCCAGCACTGCGGAAACTCTTCGGCGTTGGGAACGACGTAATTGACGCGGACCACGTCGCGCATGCGCGCGCCGGCTTCGGTCAGTGCGGCTTCGATGTTTCGCAAACATTGTTCGGTTTGCTCCGCGATGTCGTTGGAGATTGTCATCGACTTGTAATCGAAGCCGGTCGTCCCAGAGACGAAGACCCATTCTCCGTCGACGACTGCCCGCGAATAGCCGATCTCTCTTTCGAAGGTGGACCCCGAGCTGATGAGTTTGCGCGCCATGCTGCCCTCCTTGCCTCGACCCGGCACGGGACTGATGATACGGCTCCTCGGCCCATGAGCTCGACCTTTTCCTGGCCGAGGACGACGACGCCTACCCAGCGCGGCGATCTGCGCCGCGAGGCCAAGGCGCTCGGGCGGCTCGCGCTGCCGCTCATCCTCGTTTACGCCGGCTACAACGTCATGGGGCTCGTCGACACGGTGATCGTGGGGCGCCTCAAGGCGTCGGCCCTCGGCGCGGTGGGGATCGGGAACGGCATTTTCAACGCGCTCGCGCTGGTTGGCCTGGGTGCGGTGCTGGGCGTCGATCCCATCGCAGCGCAAGCGATGGGCGCAGGGGATGAAGCCGGCGCGCGCCAAGCACTCCGCGCCGGGCTGCGCGTGGCATGGCTGGTGGGCATTCCCATCACCCTCCTCGTGATCGGCACGTCATTCATGCTCGCGCCGCTAGGCGTCGAACCCGTCACGGCCCACGACGCCATGTTGTTCTTACTGGCCCGCGTCACCAACCCCATGAGTTTCGCGCTTTTCGGTGCGTACCGCAGCTTCTTGCAAGTCAAAGGGGTGACGCGACCCGTCGTCATCGGCATGGTCCTGTCCAATGTCACCAACGTGATCGGCAACCTTCTCTTCATCTACGGCGATGAAGGGCTCACCGCCGTCGGCCTTCCTGCGGTGGGATTGCCGCCGCTCGGCGTTTTCGGCTGCGGGCTGTCGACCGCGCTGTCATCGCTTCTTTCGGTTGCCATCGTGGGCGCCGCGGCGCGACGGCTGATGCCGCACGCGGCGCAGCCGAAAGGCTCTTCCTCGTCGCGCGAACCGCCCCCTTCGCGCGAGCTCGTCGTCAAAGTGTTGAAGCTAGGACTGCCGATGGGCTTGCAGAACCTGGCCGAAGTCGGGTTGTTCGCCTTGGTCGCCGTGCTCGCCGGACGCATCAGTGCCGAAGCGGCGGCCGCGCATCAGATCGCCATTGCTCTCGCGTCGTTCACCTTTTGCGTGACGGCGGGAATCGGAGCCGCCACCAGCGTGCGCGTCGGCCATCACGTGGGAGCGGGAAATACGGCGGGCGCGCGCCGCGCGGGTTTCTTGGGCATCGCGCTGGCGGCGATCATCATGGGCAGCTTTGGGACCGCGTTTTTGCTCGCACCGGGGCTCTTCACGCGGATGCTCACCTCCGATCCCGCCGTCATACCGCTGGGGATGGCGCTTCTCTACGTGGCCGCGCTCTTTCAGGTTTCGGACGGCATCCAAGCGGTGGCGCTCGGAGCGCTGCGCGGCGCCGGCGATACGCGCGTCGGTCTCATCGCCAATCTCATTGGTTACTACCTGCTCGGACTTCCGGTGGCTTACTACTGGGGGGTGGTCCGCGGAGGCGGCGTGATCGGGCTATGGTGGGGGCTCTCGGCGGGACTGACCGGCGTTGCCGTGGGGCTCAGTTACCGATTCCACAGCATCAGTCGCCGTCAGCTGCAGCGCGTCTGATTGCCGCGCTGCCGCGGCACTTCGCGCGCGGCTTCATGGCGCTGCATCGCCCGGACTGTCTTGCGACGCCTCGATCGGCAAGCGAACGCAAAACGTCGTGCCTCGGCCGATCTCGGTGGAAAAGGTGAGCGAACCGCCGTGCTTTTCGGTGACGAGGGCCCGCGCGATGGGAAGACCGAGACCGGTGCCCTTGCCGACCTCTTTGGTGGTGAAGAACGGCTCGAAGATGCGCTCTCGGATCTCGACGGGAATGCCGTTGCCGGTATCGGCAATGGTGACGAGAACGTGATGTTCGCCGTCGGGCTCCGTCTTGACAGTGATGGTGCCTTTGCCTCCGTCCTTGACCGTCTGGGTGTCGGCGATGGCGTGCGCGGCGTTGACGATGAGGACCAGGAACACCTGACCAATTTCTCCCGCGTGACAGGTGACGAGCGGGACGTCGCCGAGCTCGGTCACCATTTCGGCGACATACTTGCACTCGGTGCGCGCGACGGTGAGCGTATTGACGAGAACTTCGTTCACGCTGGTTTGCGCTTTGTCCTTGCGATCGGGGTGCGCAAAGGCCTTCATGGCCCGCACGATTTCGGCGACGCGCGCCACGCCCTCGAGCGTGCGGTTGACCGCCAGCGGCATTTCTTCGATGTCGTAGGCGATGTCGAGCTCGACCTCCATGGCCTTGATCTCGCCGACCAAGGGAGCGAGATCCGAAATCGCCGCCGCGGCGTCGACGAGCTCGTTGCACTTGGCGAAGAGGGCGGTGAGGTTGGCGATCGCACGCTTGAGAAAGGTGACGCTGTCACCGATGAATTGAATGGGCGTATTGATCTCGTGGGTGATGCCCGCCGCCAGCTGACCGACCGCGGCCAGCTTTTCGCCGGTGAGGTTCTGCCGTACGAGGCGGGTGGTCTCGAGCGAAAGCAGCACTTGCGAGGCGAGAACCCCCGCCTTTTCCAGATCATGGTGGCGATAGGGACGCGCCGCGTTGAGCCGGTTGAACGTCAGCATCCCCACGAGACGTTGATCGGAAACGAGCGGATAGACGATGCTCGATTTGGCGCCGTTGGAGTTGGTGACGCCCTGGAATCCGGCTTGCTGGCGCACGTCTCCCTGGATGATCATCGGCGTGCGCGATTCCGCGACGCGGCCGGCCACCCCTTTGCCGACGGTGACGCGCACCGCCTTGGCGACCTCCGGGTCGAGCCCATAAGAATGGGCGATGTAGAGTTGGTCACCCACACCGGGCAGAAGGAGCGAGACCGTGTCGGCCGCCATGACGCGCATCGCCACTTCGACGATGACCTCGGGAAGCTTTTCGATTTGGCCCGTCGCGAAGATGGCGTGGCTGGCGCGATAGAGCGCGGTGACGTCCTGCAGCTTGCGCCGCTCGAGCAGCCGCGCCAGCGAGCGTTCGAGCTGCTCGAGCACGAACGGCTTGGGAATGAAATCGAACGCGCCGCTTCGGATGGCCTCCAGCGCGACTTCCAGCGATCCGCTGCCCGTGAGCATGATCGCTTCTGACTCCGGAGACTTCTCCTTGAACGCGATCAGCAGATCGCGTCCCGAGGCATCGGGAAGATGCAGATCGAAGAGCCCCACGTCGAACTCGCCACTCTGCATGCATTGCCCGCCGTCCCGTCCAGTGTGCGCGGTGACGACTTCGTACCCCATTCGCACGAGAAAGCGCGCCATCGTCGTGCAGAGCGCCACGTCATCGTCGACGATGAGCGCTCGCCCCAATTTCGTTTGCGAATCGGGACCGACGGATCCGGCAGCGGCGGTCACGTAGCGGCCTCGGTGTTGCGCAGCGTTTGCACCAGCTGCCGCCACTCGCCGAGCATGCCTTCTACGCCGAGGTGGGCGAGATGCGATCGATCCAAGCGATCGGGCGCGTCAGAGTCGACCGCGGGGCCTTCTTGAGCGAGCAGATTGGCGACGTACACCGCGTCGACGACGTCGAAGTTTTTGTGACGAACAGCGAGCGGGTTGTGATGATAGGCAACGGATTCGACCACCGAATAGGGCAGACCCCAGATGCCGAGCAGGTACGCCCCCACCTCGGCGTGCGTCACCCCGCTCTGCTCATTTTCACCAGGCGACACGCTCGTCGTCGTTGCCGGCGTCGCCGACCGAATGGCGGGCCGTGAATTGGCGGCGGAGGGGCCCATGGCCAGGATCAGTTTGCCGATATCGTGCAAGATGCCGCCCGTGAACGCATCTTCCGATTCGCGTTTGGTCTTGAACATGCGACTGGCAATCATCGCGGTGAGGTGCGAGTGCTTCTGCAGCTCTTCCATCGAAAAACCAGGCACGCTGGGGCGCTCGAAACTCGTGAAGGCTTGTACCGACAAGAGCACGCGCCGCAGCATGTTGATCCCGATGAAAGTCACGGCCGCATGTACGCTGGTGACGCGCTTGGGCAGCCCGAAAAAGCCGGAATTGACGACCTGTAAGATCTTGGCCGAGACCGCCATGTCCTGTTCGATGAGCGCCGCCACGTCCTTCAGCGAGGTGTTCGTTTTCTCGAGGGACTCGTTGATCTTCATGTAGAGCTTGGGCACCGAAGGGAGGCGGCCGATGCCGCCCACCACGGACCGAAGCGCCGGATCGGTGAGCAGACTCTGCAGACTGCAGGCCCGATCGATGGTCGCTTCGAGCGTCGCCGCGTCGCAAGGCTTGCTCAAGAACTGGTGCGCCACGGGGATCGTTCGCAGCGCCATGTCCGTCTCGGTGTGCCCGGTGAGCACGATGCGAACGGCGTTGGGTTGCGTCATCTGCACGTGCTTCAAAAGCGCTGCCCCGTCCACGCGCGGCATGCGCATGTCGCTCACGACGACGTCGAACTCGCGCTTGCCGATCTCTTCGAGGGCTTCCGGCCCGCCGGTGACGAAGGTCATGTCCCAATGACGCTGCTTTGGCCGCAACATGTTGCGCAGCCCGTCGAGCACCAGTCGCTCGTCGTCGACGAAGAGCAGTCGCCGCATCTATCTTTCCTCCCCGCGGACTGGCCGCACCGCCGCCACGCGGGCGCGGCCCATCCCCGTCGGGTCCCCACCTTCCCCCATGACAACGACTCTACCGCAAGAACTCCGCCATAATGCGATGAAAGTTGGGGAGCAAATGCCGCTAGGCCCTTGGATGCACGGCGTGCGCACCTTAGCCCATATGGACGGCGATTTTCGTGGCCGGCTCTACCGGGTCAGGCTCGCGCGCTGCACCGAGGGGGCCATCTCCCAGCCCCCGCCCGACTGGCGACGGCGGTATTGCGCTTTCAGCTCGCTGCGCGCGTTCGCGCTCAAGAGCTCGCAGGGGTCGAACCAGTGTGCCGTCGTCGCCCGTCCCAGGATCGGAGGCAGCACGCCGGCGAATTCTCGCACGCGTGGACAGCGCCAATGCCAGAGGGCGGAGCGCTCGGGGATCTCGCCGAAGCAGAGCACCTCTTTGACGCCGCCGTTGCAATTCGTTGCGATCGCAATGATGTTGCCCGGCAATGCCTTACGGTCGTCGACGCGCACGATGACGTCGTGGTGAAACTCGCCCTGTCGCCAGTGGTCGACGAGCTCATAAGAACCGAATCGCCTGCGCAGCGACTCGAGCAACTTTCCGAGCACCAACGTATCCGCAAGGGCTTGAACAGCTAACTGCGACATCGCGCGGGGTGTAGCACATCCGCCCCGCTTGCGACATGAGTATCCTGTACGCCGTGGTCTCGCGAGAAGAAGAGTGGCTGTGGGGATGGGACGATACGCCCGGAATCGTTTCGGTATGGGCCGAAACCGACGGGCGGGCGCACGTTTGGCGGCGGCTCCCGAGCACCCGCGCGCTGGTGCGCGAAGAAGCGCGGTTTCGGCCATGGTTCGTCCTTTCTGCTCTCGACGATCTCGCTCACCTGGGTAGACGCCTCCGACCCGAGGAGAGCGGCGCGGCGGTCGCAGGCTACGTCACTTACGAAGAGCTCGCAGGACCTGGCGCGCTGCGCTATCTGGTTCGCGCCGATGACGCGCGCGCGCTGGCTACGGCCATCATGCGCGGCGCGAGCCGGCGACTGCGCCGCCCTTTTTCGCACCTGCGCGAGCTCGGCAAGGGCTCGGTCATCGCGCTCGCCCCGGAAGAACAATACCTGGTTGCTTCGGGTCGAACGTACTTTCGCGATCTCGGATTCGACGAGCTCGTGCGAGCGCAGTTCGATCTCGAGACCACCGGGCTCGATCCCGAGCGCGAGCGCATCTTCCTCGTCGCGCTGCGCGATGCAGAGGGCCGCGCCGAGACACTGACGGTCGCGGGCCCCACCGATGAAGACGAGGCCGATCTCGTGCGCCGGCTGTTGGCGCGCATACGAGCGATCGATCCCGACGTCATCGAGAATCACAACCTGCACGGTTTCGATCTTCCCTTTCTCGTGCGAAGAGCGCAGCTCCTCCGGGTGCCGTTCGACATGGGTCGCACCGGGGTCGCCGCCCTTCGCCGCCGGCCCGCCGCCCGCTCGCACCCTTCCCTGCCCCGCGCTCGCTACACCGTGCCGGGACGGGAGCTCATCGACACGCTCGATGCCGTCATACGTCACGACTTTTCGGCCCGCGATCTGCCCGGTCGCGGGCTGAAAGCGGTGGCCCGCCATTTCGGGGTGGCGCGCGCGGAGCGCGAACACATCGCCGGCAGCCGCGTGTTCGAAGTGTTCGGTCGCGATCCCGAGCGCGTGCGGCGCTATGCCTGCGACGATGTCAACGAAGCGGCTTCCGTCGGCCGTCTTCTCGGGGGCGCGGCTTTCGCGCTGGCAAGGATGGCACCGCGCCGTTACGAAAGGCTCGCCGATGCGGGGCCCGCAACGGGCGTGCTCGATCCGTTGCTCGTTCGAGCCTATCTGCGTGCCGGCGCCGCTTTGCCGGCCCACGAGGGCGGTGATGGCACATCGCACAGCGGCGCCGCCCTGCATCTCTTTGCGACCGGCGTCGCGCGGCGCATCGTGAAAGCGGACGTGGCCAGTCTCTATCCTTCGCTGATGCGGCAGTACCGCATCGGGCCGGTGCGCGATCGACTCGGCGCGCTCGTGGCGATCGTGGAGCGCTTGGTCGATCAGCGCTTGGCGGCCAAAGCTGCGGCACGCGCGGCACCCACCGGATCGCCGGAGCGCCATACCCACGACGCCATGTCGGCGGCCATGAAGATCGTGGTCAACTCCGCTTACGGATACCTCGGCGCAGTGGGACTCACGCGTTTTGCAGACGTGCATGCCGCCAACGAGGTGACGCGTCACGGGCGCGAGGTTCTCGATCTCATCTGTCGCGAGCTCGCGCGCCGCGACGTCACCCTGCTCGAAGCGGACACCGACGGCGTGTATTTCGCCGTGCCCGAACATTTCGCGGAAGCCGACGAGCGTCGCGTGGTCAGCGAAGTGGCCGCGCTCCTGCCCCCCCAAGTCAAACTCGAGTTCGATGGGCGTTACGCGGCCATGCTGTCCCACGAACCCAAGAACTATGCCCTCCTGCCCTACGCCGGACCCGTGGTGCTACGAGGCGTGGCGTTTCGATCGAGTCGCGCCGAGCCGTTCGGTGAATCGTTTTTGCGCCGGGCACTGACGTGCCTTCTCACCGACGACTTGGTGGGCGTCCGCCGAGCGTATGCCGACACCATCGTCGCCTTGCGTCGGCGAGCCGTCGCCACCTTCGACGTTTCCGCGCGCGTCCGCCTCACCAAAACGCCGGCGGCGTACCTCGCTACGCGCAAAGAGCGCCGCGAGCTACCCTATGAAGCCATGCTTCGCAGCGGGCGCACGACATGGACGGCCGGCGAGCGCGTGCGCGTCTACCGTACCGCGGGCGGCAAAGCTGGTCTCTTGCCCGAGATCGACACCGACGACGATCCCGTGGAGGGCCGCGGCCAAGCTTCGAGCGACCCGCGCGACTACGACGTCGAGTATTACACGCGTGTACTGCGTGAAACCTTCGCCGCCCGATTCGCTCGCGCGCTGACGCCCGAAGCTTTTTCGAGCCTCTTTGCAGACCCCGACCAGCCGTCGCTTTTCGACGTCCCAGCAGGCAGCCTGAAATCCATTCTCACCGTGCAGGGTCAGCCCGGCACGCCCTCCATCAAGCCGCCTTGAGGACGACCTTTTCGCAGTTGTCGTGCTTGTTGAGGAACATCTCGAATCCGCGCGCCGCCTCGGCAAGAGGCAGGCGATGGGTGACGACGAAGCTCGGATCGATTTGCCCACTTTCGATGCGCTGCAAGAGTGGCCGCATGTACCGCTGGACGTGACACTGGCCGGACCTGATGGTGAGCGATCGATTCACGATCGTCCCCATCGGGAACTTGTCGATGAAGCCTCCGTAGACGCCGATGACCGACACCACGCCTCCGTTCTTGCATGCCATGATGGCTTGGCGCAGCGCAGTGGGCCGGTCGGGCTGAAGCATGAGCGCTTGCTTCGTACGATCATAGGCGAACATCGGACCGTGTCCGTGCGCTTCGAGCCCGACGGCGTCGATGCACGCGTCGGGACCTCGGCCGCCGGTGAGCGCGTTCAGCGTTTCTTGCACGTCTTCCTTTTCGTAGTTGATGGTTTCCGTCGCGCCGGCGCGTTCGGTCGCCATTCGGAGCCGATAGGGCAACCGATCGATGGCGATCACGCGTTCTGCACCGAGCATGCGCGCGCTGGCGATCGCGAACTGTCCGACAGGGCCCGCGCCCCATACGGCGATCACGTCGCCCGGTTTGATGTTGCACATCTCCGCGCCCATGTACCCCGTCGGAAAGATGTCCGACAAGAAGAGCACCTGCTCATCGGTGAGCCCTGCCGGAATCTTCAGCGGCCCGACGTCGGCGAAGGGAACACGCACATACTCGGCCTGCCCGCCGGCGAAACCACCGAGCAAGTGCGAGTAGCCGAAAATTCCCGCCGGCGATCGCCCCCACATCGTCGAGGCCATCCATGCATTCGGGTTCGAGTTCTCGCAGAGGGAATAATTTCCCTCCTGGCACGCTAGGCAACTACCGCACGCGATGGGGAATGGGACCACCACGCGATCGCCAACCGACAGATTGGTGACCCCGGGCCCCACCTCCATCACTTCGCCCATGAATTCGTGGCCGAGGACATCCCCGCGTTCCATGGTCGGCACGAAGCCGTTGTAAAGGTGCAGATCCGATCCGCAGATGGCGGTGCTCGTGACGCGCACGATGGCGTCGCGGGCATTGAGGATCTGCGGCTCGGGGACGTCCTGAACCTCGACGGTCTTCTTCTTCATCCAGCAATTGGCTTTCATCGCGTGACCTGCCCTTCTTGGCGTGAGCCGCTCCGCTCCGATCCCGTTGATTCGTTTCGGGTGGCGCTCGTGCTGGAGGTGGACGTCGACATGGGAGTGGACGAGCGGGAGGGGCGCGCCGGGTGCATGCCCTTATGGATGCTCGCGTCCGAGTGCAGCACCTCGCCGGTCTCGATGACCTGCTTGAAACGGCGCAGATCGCCGGCAATTCCCTGAGCGGGCTCGGCGCCGAACAGCTTGGCCACCGCTGCGCCGAGTGCACCCGCCGGCGGATCGTACGCCAGCTCGACTCGGACTTCCGTTCCCCGGCCGCCAGGAGCGTCGAGGAAGCGAACCGATCCTTGGTTCGGGACGTCGGAGCCTTCGCACGATCGCCAGGCGAGGTTCTCATTCGGTTGATCGGCGACGATCTCCGCTTCCCACTCGATGGGCAGGCCCATGGGCCCGTTGGCGACCCACTTGGAACGGCCGTTCTCTTGCATGGTGACCGACTCGAGGTGCGCCATGAACGTCGGCAGGTGCTCGAGGTCGCGCCAGTAGCGGTACACCTCTTCACGGGGGCGGTTCACGGTGATGGCGCTGAGCACGTGGATGCCGTCCGGTTCGGCCAAGCCGCGCTCCTCCCGACTGCACTCGATGGCGCTCCAGACGTCGAGCGCGGTGACGCCCAGCACCGACGCGATGGACGTCATCGTGCGAGCGTGCTCGCTCTTGGGCGAAGCCAGCGTTTTGCCGAGCAGGGCGAGGTCCATGGCATCGCCCGCGACACGTGACCAGAGCCACACGTCGGGTCGAGTCTTGGAAAGAATTCCGAGACCACTCACCAGCTCGCGCACTCCGAGGAGACGCAACGTGCTCAGAGTCTGCGGACGAATGCGGGCACCAGCGATGGCAGCGACGGCCGCGGGCGCAACGATCTCGGCCAAGCCGAGCGCCACGCTGAACCATCCCAGCCCCATCGCACGACGCACCGCGCGACTCTCGCGCTGTGCCAGCCCTACGCCGCGAGCGTCCTCGAGTGTATCGACTGCCTGACCGGCCATTTGCCGGCGCTCATCTGGGTATCCCGACATTCCCTGCGTCTGCATGTTCGCTCCTGCGCTGCGTTCCTCGTCGGCGAAGTCCGCCAGCCGTTTCTGCGATCACATTCGAAATCGGCACCATGCCGAGCGGGCACGTGGCTGCAAGCTCCGAACCACCAACAAGTGTGCGGCTTGCGTCCACTCGCCGCGCTGCGATGCCCGTCGTTGTTGGCAAAGCAAGCGACACGCCGAGTCACGGAGCGGGCGCAGTCGCACCGTGATGGTCACAAGGTCGTAGGGAGCGCTTCTGACGACGTATGTCCTATCGTCGCCGTGCGGCGGCGCGCGCCGCGCTTCGCCTGCGTCAGGCGTGCACCGTCACCGAAGAAAGCGCACTGGCGTCTTCGTGCTCCACGGCGGCGAGCACCTGTCGCCATTCCACCGGTTTCACCAGATGCTCGGCAAAACCAGCATCGAGACAGCGCTGCCGATCGTGCTCTTGTCCGTACCCGGTGATGGCGACGAGACGAATGGGCTTGGGCAGGAGAGTTCGCAGCTTGCGAGCGAGCTCGTAGCCATCCATGACCGGAAGACCAATGTCGAGGAGCGCCACCTCGGGGCTGAAAGCAGCCGCCTGCGCGAGCGCCGCTGGGCCGTCGAGCGTGACCAGTACTTCGTGATCGGAACTGCGGAGCAGATCCGCCAATGTTTCGACGGCATCGGCGTTGTCGTCGACGAGCAGAACGCGTCGTCGGTTGGCGGTCGATTGCAAGGGCGTAGTGACGGGAACGACGGACGCTGGTTCGGCGAGAGCCGCGACGGGAAGCGTCACCGTGAAGCGACTGCCCTGTCCCGGCCCATCGCTGTACGCAGCAACGGTTCCCCCGTGGAGGGCGACCAGGCTGTTCACCAAGGCCAGCCCCAATCCGAGACCGCCTTGGGAGCGATCGACGCTGCGCTCCCCTTGTACGAACGGTTCGAAGATCGAGGGCAAAAGCTCGGCCGGAATGCCATCTCCGTTGTCTTGCACTTCGACGATCGACGCGCCGTCACCCGACAAGAGGCGCAGCGCAATCTGCCCTCCGACGGGCGTGTACTTGGCAGCATTGGTCAGCAGATTATGAAAGACCTGTGCCAGGCGCGACTCGTCGCCATCGACAAAGTGAACGTTGCGCGCCGCCTCGATGCGAAAATGATGGTTTCGCTGCTCGAGGATGGGACTCGCCATCTCCACTGCTTTGGCGAGAACGTTGGCGAGATCGCTGCGCGCGCGCCGCAGCTCGACCTTTCCGCGAGTGATGCGGGATATGTCGAGAAGGTCGTCGACGAGCCGGACCAAATGCCGCGTTTGCCGTTCGATGATCTCGCGTTCTCGTTCGCCGCCCGAGACACCTTTCAGCATCATCATCTGCAAGGCAGTCAGAATGGGCGCGAGGGGATTGCGTAGCTCGTGGCCGAGCATCGCCAAAAATTCGTCTTTGCGCCTGTCGGCGATGCGAGCGGCTTCGAAGAGACGCGCTCGAACGATCGTTTGCGTGCACTGCTGCGCGATCGTGCGGAGAAA
>DATHEQ010000366.1:0-14726 GCA_035318505.1 Polyangiaceae bacterium
CGCCGCTCTCCATCGCCCGCGAGAACCGGATCGACCGCTCGCCCCGCCGGCACAGCCACCAAAAAATGCCGGCGCTCGCGGTCGAGGCCACCGTGATCAGTAAATCGATTCCTGGTTTCGCGACCGCCCCTATCGCTCCCAGGCCGCTGCTCAGCAGAATGATGAAAAAGATCACCTTCCAGAAGAGCGCGACCCGGGTCTGCAGAAACGCGCGGGCCTCTTCGCTTGTATCGCTGACCGGTGATGACCTCTGGCTCGGCATCGGACGACTAGCGATCAGGCGAGGGAACGGGCGGTGCGGCGTCGTTGCGCGGCGCCAGGTGCATGAAGGACACGGAGGGGCGCTCCGGCCCACTGGCGGGCCAGCGTTGCCCGGCCGACAGAATCATCTCCGCTTGTCCTTGCAATCGCAGGGCGACCGCGCCTTCGTTCACTTCCACACTCTTCGTCTTTCCACCTTCGACGCTGATGACGAACAACGTGCCGCGCACCTCGATATCCCCGTCGGGCAGTGTCAAAAAAAAGCGCTGGTCCGCGCCGAGTCGCTCCACGTGAAATGCCGCGACGCCTCGGCTCATCGAGCTCCGAACCGTTCCGCCTTCCACTTTGCTCTCGAAGAGCGCATTTTGGATGTTGGCGATCCGGAATTTCGGCGGCCCCGCCGCCATCGTTTCGTCGCCCTCCGGCGGCGTTGCAGAAGCGCGAAAAACACGATTTCGGGCGAAGAAGCCGATCATGGCGACGAGCGCCGCCACCATGAGGAAGAGATGTCGTCTTCGAGCTGCGCGCAGGCGCGCTTGCTTGGCATTCTGTTGCGCCCGCGTAGGCTCACGCTGCGACTGGTCGGCTATCGACATGAGAACGGGAAAGGCGTCTCTGAAATCCCGACGCTTCTGCTGCTCCGCCAGCTCAAGCGCGCACACCTCGCACTGCTTCGCGTGCTCCATGAGCGTCGCGTCTCCCCATAGGCGCTGCAGGGACGCGGCGTCGCGAACGCGGCTGCAGGGTTCGGAGCTCATGTCGACGCGGTTTTCTAGCACGGTCCAGCGCGCTCTTGCGGCGCCACGCGCGGAAAAGCGCGCCGCCTCGTCGCCCGGACGCCGAGATCGCCTCCTCCAGACCGATCCCTCGGACGCGCCGCACCGGATAGAATTTGCGGCATGAAGTGGCCTTGCGTCACGAAGGTCGTCGGTGATGCCTCGTAGTCCCGTACGCGGGCGAGCGCGTGGCCATGCCAGGACCGGCACGGCCGTCTCGGCTCTTGCGGCGAAGATCCGAAACGTACAACTCGCGACGCCCGTGAAGGAGGTGCCGCCCGGCGCGTGGATCTACGAGCTCAGCTGGGACGGCTACCGCATTTTGGCGCACAAGAGCGGCACGGACGTTTGCCTCAGGGGCCGCCGTGGCAACGACTGGACGGGCGAGTTCTCCGTGGTGGCGGACGCCGTCGCGAACCTCTCGACGAAGGAGTGCGTCATCGACGGCGAGATTTGCGCCATCGGTTCGAACGGCGTTCCCTCGTTCCAGCTGCTTCAGAAGAGCGGCGGCAAAGACGCCAATCTGTTGTTCGTGGTCTTCGATCTTCTTTGGGTCGACGGGAAAGACCTCCGTTCGAAACGCCTCGAAGAGCGAAGGGCGCGGCTCGAATCCATCGTAGCGGACGCGGGGCCGGACAGCTTGGTGCGGATGTCGACCGCCGTCGAAGGTGATCCCAAGCAGATCCTGGCGACGGCATGCGAGGCCGGCATCGAGGGGATCATCGCGAAACAGAAGCGATCGCTCTACACCGGCGGCCGCGACCGCACGTGGCTCAAGGTCAAGTGCACCCTGCGGCAAGTGGCGCCGCCCACTCCGATCTCGCCCCCGAATCACCCGTCGCGCAAGTCGGTCAGCAAAGCCGCGAAGCCGACGAAGACCGAACATCGTCTCCTCGTGGGCGGCGTGTCCATCTCGCACCCCGATCGTGTGCTCGATCCGGCGGGCATCACCAAGCTCGATCTCGCACGGTACTACGAGCGCGTTGGCGAAGAAATGCTGCCGCATGTGAAGGAGCGGCCACTCACTTTGATGCTGTGGGATCCGTCCGCTCGTGAACGAGGCGGGAAGTTCATGCGGCACGCGCACGCGTGGGGGCCTGACGTGCTTCGCCGCGTTCACATCCAAGAAAAGACGAAAGTCGGCGAGTACCTCGTCGTCGACAACGCCGATGGTCTCATTGCTCTCGCCCAGATGGACGTGCTCGAGATCCATACGTGGAACTCGCTCGCCGAAGATGTCGAGCACCCGAACCGCGTCGTGTTCGATCTGGATCCCGCGCCCGACGTACCCTGGGCGCGCGTCGTCGAATGCGCGCACTACCTGCGCGAGCGTCTCGTCGCCTTGCAGCTCGCGGCGTGGCCCAAGACGACAGGCGGCAAAGGCGTGCACGTCGTCGTCCCGCTCGAGCCGCGTGCCGATTGGGCGCAGTGTCTCGAGTTCACGCGAGCGTTCGCGGACGTGATGCAGACGGAGCGCCCCGAGGACTTCGTGACGACGCTCTCCAAGGCGAAACGCAGCGGGAAGATCCTCGTCGACTACTTGCGCAACAATCGCACCAATACGACGATCGCGGCTTTCTCGATCCGCGCGCGGCGTCACGCTCCCGTCTCTGTGCCCATTTCCTGGGACGAGCTCGATGCCTCGCTGAAGAGTGATTTCTTCACACTGCACAACATCGGCGAACGGATCGACAAGAGGGGGCGAGATCCGTGGGCGGGCTATTTTACGCGGAGGCAGCGACTGCCGAGAGCGGCGCGCTGACGGCGCGCCCCTCGTTACCGCGGCGAGGCACGAAGCGGTCGCCCCGTCACTCCTTTTTGAGCAGTGTCGCAAACGGGTTGTTGCTGAACGCGGCCCCGGCTTTTGGCGTTCCTGGCGCACCGGTTTGGCCCTTCTTGTCTCTCGCTGCGGGCGAGGAAGCGGTCGCGCTGCCACGTTTCGGCTGTGTGGTCGTCGCGGTCGGTGCGTCTTTCCGAGCCGAGAGAGCGATTCGTTTACGAACGAGATCCACCTCCACGACGCGCACCGTCAGCTTGTCGCCGACCTTCGCCACTTCGTGCGGATCTTTGACGAAACGATCGGCAAGTTGCGAAACGTGCACGAGCCCGTCTTGGTGGACGCCCACGTCGACGAAGGCGCCGAACGCCGTGACGTTGGTGACCACGCCCTCCAGGACCATCCCCGGGGCCAAGTCCTCGAGCTTGCGGACATCGTCTCTGAATTGGGTCGGCTCGAATCGGTCGCGTGGGTCACGGCCGGGTTTGACCAGCTCTTTGCGAATGTCTTCGAGCGTCGGCAACCCGACCTCGCTCGAAACGTACTTCTCCCAGGGGATGCGTGCCACGATGTCCGCGTTGCCAATGAGATCGCCGAGCTTGACCCCGGCGTCATCGGCGATGCGCTGTACCAGGGCGTAACGCTCGGGATGGACGGCGCTCGTATCGAGCGGGTGCGCGGCGCCGACGAGGCGTACGAATCCGGCACACTGCTCGAACGACTTGTCTCCGAAGCCGCTGACGCCGAAGAGATCCTGACGCGAGCGAAAGGCGCCATGCTCTTCGCGATGTTTGACGATCTTCTTCGCCAGCGAAGGTCCCAGTCCTGCGACGCGGCCCAGCAGCGGGGCGCTCGCCGTATTCAGCTCGACGCCAACCGCGTTGACGCAGCTCTCCACGACCTCGTCGAGCTTTTTCTTGAGTAGCGGCTGGTAGACGTCGTGCTGGTATTGACCCACGCCGATCGCTTTGGGATCGATTTTGACGAGCTCGGCGAGCGGATCTTGGAGTCGGCGCGCGATCGAAACGGCTCCGCGTACGGTCAAATCGAGATCGGGAAATTCGTCGCGCGCGACGTCGCTGGCGGAGTAGACCGACGCGCCGGACTCGCTGACGAGGACGATCATCGCCTCTCCCGTGCGGCCGAGCTCTTTCAGCAGATCGCGACAGAAGTCCGCCGTTTCGCGACCGTGCGTCCCGTTGCCGACGGCAATGGCGTAGGGGTGGTGCTTTTCGAGAATCTGGATGATCGTCTTTTTTGCGTGCGTCATCGCCGCGGCGCCCTGCACGAGGTTGATCAAGGTGTGATCGACCAGCTTACCCGTGTCGTCCACGACCACGCATTTGCACCCCGTCCGCTGCCCGGGATCGATCCCCAAAACGACCCGGCGGCCGAGCGGCGGAGCCAAAAGGAGCTTGCGCAGATTCTCGGCGAAGATGCCGACCGCGTCGCGATCGGAGGACAACTTCAAATCCACCCGCACCTCGCTCTCGATGCTCGGGAAGAGCAAGCGCGAAAGAGCGTCGTCGATCGCGAGGCGCAAACTTTCGGCGAAAGGGGAGCGCGGGCTGTGGCGAAAGATTGCAGAAGCGCGCGCCAATGCCGGTTCTTTTTCGACTTCGATCGCGGCGCGCAGCACCCCCTCCGACTCGCCGCGGCGGATAGCGAGAAAACGGTGCGACGGGATGGCGGCGATCTTTTCGCGAAAGGCGTAGTACATCTCGAACTTGGTCGGCGCTTGGGTCATGGCGGGTACGGCTTCACAGGCGAGAATCCCTTCGCGCCGGAACACTTCGCGAACGAACGAACGAACGTCCGCGTTTTCCGCGGCTTGTTCGGCGACGATGTCGCGCGCCCCGGCGAGCGCCACTTTGATGTCGGGCACGCCCTTCTCCGCATCGACGAACGAGGCTGCCTCCACGTTGGGGTCGCCCGCGCTCGGTTGTGCCAGGATGCGATCGGCGAGTGGCTCGAGGCCGCGCTCGCGGGCGATCATGGCACGCGTTCGGCGCTTCGGCTTATAAGGCAAGTAGATGTCTTCCAGCACCGACTTGACCCAGCAGGACGCGAGCTGCGCGCGCAGCTCCTGGGTGAGCTTTCCCTGCGACTCGATTTCTTTCAAAATCGTCTCTTTTCGCTCGTCGATCTCGACCAGGTAGTTTCGCTGTTCTTCGATCGCGCGAATGACGACCTCGTCGGCCGCACCGGTCTGTTCTTTGCGGTAGCGGGCGATGAAAGGAACGCTAGCGCCCTCCTTCAACAGCTTCACCACGGCCTGCACCCGTGGCAGAGCGAGGGAAAGCTCCTCGGCGATGCGTTCTGATGGGTCGAAAGGGGGGCGGTCCTTCGTGGCCGCCGAAATCGGAGAGTCGGTCATCGTTGCTCCTCGGGGGGGCTGAATAGCGCAGGTTGGCGAACGAACCAACGTTGCAAGATCGGGTTGCCGCCGCGGAGCTAGGGGTGCCCGCTCGCCGGTGTGCCGCGCGCAAGCGATGCCATGGCCTTCCGCGCCCGCGTCGCTCGCCATATCGCCGCGATCGCGTCCCAGTCTGCCGCCGTACCCCACGTCAGCTGAAGAGGCAGCTCCCATTGCTGGAGCCACTCGTCGGGTTGAAAAAAGCGGTAGAGGTCAGCGGGGTCGCAACCGAAAGCATCCTGGAGGACGTCGCTCGCGGGACGCGCATCGCGCCAGCTGACGACCAGGGGTCGAAAGCAGCTCGGGCAATCCGCCGCTGTGAAGGTGCCGCTCATCCCTAGTGCCCAAGTAGTACCGCTGCCCAGTGGGCGCCAAGCCATCCGTAGAAGGTCCGACGATGTCGCGGTTGCTTGCATGCGGCACCCGGGTCCGGTTCATCCGATCCTCCACATGAGCTCGGCGATGCTTTTCTGTCCACGCGGCGGTAAGAGTCATACCGTGAATTTCGCGCGCGTGTGGTTGAGGGTCGTATCAATCGTCGCACTCTGGGCGGGTCTGATGGTCGTGGCGGGGGGCGCGGGTAGCGCTTGTACGCCGCACGCCGCATCGCCGCCCGCGCCTTTGCGGATCGCCGTCACGTTCGCTCCGTCGCTCGAGCCGAAGGCGATCGACGGACGCCTGCTCGTCATCCTGGCCAAAGAGGCGTCCCCCGAGCCGCGCTTTCGGGTCACCGACAACAACGACACCGCGCAGATCTTCGGGATCGACGTCGACGGTTGGAAGCCTGCCGTATCGGCCGTTATCGACGGCGCGACGCTGGGGTATCCGATCCGGTCGATCTCGGAATTGCCGCCCGGCGATTACTTCGTGCAGGCGCTCGTGCATCGGTACGAGACTTTCGCGCGAGGTGACGGTCACACCATCAAAGCCCCGCTCGATCGCGGCGAAGGGCAGCAATGGAATCGCGCGCCCGGTGACCTTCTCAGTGCGCCCCGCCGCGTTCGAATCGATCGCAACGCTGGTGAAGTGCGCATCGATCTCGACCGCGCCGAGCCCCTGCTGCAGCCGGTGAAGGACACGAAATACGTGCGCCGCGTCCGCATCGAGAGCCCCCGCTTGAGCAAATTCTGGGGGCGACCCACGTTTCTCGGGGCGA
This sequence comes from Polyangiaceae bacterium, assembly GCA_035318505.1. Classification (GTDB taxonomy): domain Bacteria; phylum Myxococcota_A; class Polyangia; order Polyangiales; family Polyangiaceae; genus DASWDH01. The sequence continues at coordinate 6,387 of DATHEQ010000366.1, forward strand.
TCGTCGTCGTGCCCGAGGGTTGGGAGAGTCATCCCGAGGCGCATTACCCGCTGGCGATTGCGCACAACCATTTCACGCGACAGTTTTTCGGGTTGCGCGAGTCTCCCCCGGACGATCAATTGCCCAAGGCGGACGTCGAGGCGCTTCGCGTGCACTGCCCCAATGCGCACGAGGGCGATTTCTGCGAGCGGTATGGCTATCAACGTCTGGAACAGGAGCTCTCTTACGAGTTCTACAAGCAATGGACGGGACCGGGTTTTCCGCGCGTCATTCTCGTCGCGATAGATCACGCCAATCCGTATTACGACGATTCTTACGCCGTGAATTCCGAAAACGTCGGGCCCTACGGTGATGCGATCACGTATGACCTCGTGCCCTATTTGGAAAAGACATTTCGCGGTCTGGGGTCGTGGGCGCGCGGCCTCTATGGAGGGTCGACGGGTGGCTGGGAAGCCATGGCGGCGCAGGTTTTTTATCCTGACGAGTACAACGGTGCCATCGTCAATTGCCCCGATCCCATCGACTTTCGTTCTTACTTGACGATCGATCTCTACCAAGATCGGAATGCTTATTACGACGAAGGGCCGTTTCGCCGCACGGCTCGACCTGGAGAGCGCGACTACCTGGGCCGCGTTCGAAGCACCGTCGAGCAGCAGAACTTGAAAGAGCTCGTGCTCGGTACGCACTCGCGCTCGGGCGGGCAGTGGGACATCTGGGAAGCGGTCTTTTCCCCGGTCGGCGCCGATGGCTACCCGGCGCGGATATGGGACAAGGTGAGCGGAGCCATCGACCCCAAGGTGGCGCAGTACTGGCGCGACCACTTCGACATTGGCCACATCCTGCGCCGCGATTGGGGCAAACTGGGGCCGAAGCTGCGGGGCAAGTTGACGATCAACGTGGGCCTCTCCGACAATTTCTTTCTCAACAATTCCGTCTATCGGGTGGAGGACTTTCTAAAAACGGCGGATCCGCCGGCGGATGCGTCGATCGACTACGGTGCGCGCGACGAGCATTGCTGGAGCGGCGATCACAGCACCTTCAACGGCGTGTCGCGCTTGACCGTCAACGCTCGCGCCATCAAAAAGCTGGCTGATCACTGGTCGCGGACGGCGCCGAAAGGGGCCGATACGACGTCATGGAAGTATTGATTCGCACGCTCGCGACAGCAGTTTCCCGCGTGAGGTGAATCGGCCGATCGCGCTTACGGCGAGGTTCCGAATCGCCACTTCGTCGACGACGCAAACGCCGCGATGAACTCGTATTTGAATTTGACAGTGTACCTGGATCGGCCTTTTCACGCCCGAGAAACGAATCATCGCCTTTCGCGTCATTGCGGATTTGAGAATAGATTTTTCAAGCTCAACGGCGCCAACGAGAACACTAGAAAAGCACGGGTGTACGTTTCGATGAATTCGAGCGACAAAGCAGCTGAAAAAGTCGCCGCGGCTCGCGGGCAGCTCGACGAACAACGAGCCGCGAACGCACTCAACCCCGAAGACATCCGTCCTGCATTACAAATTGCCGTCCTAGGCAACGAAGTTTTTCGCAAGGCGCGAAGGGTGGGACTAGCGCCTACCCGATCGCCTCGGTTCCTTCGCGTCGCGCGCTCGCGCCGTTCACGGCCGGTGTGCGATTCCGACCGCTGCATTCCAATTCGAACTGCCAACCCCACCATCCAAAGTCTTGAAGGTGCTCCATGACAAAGCTGGACGATAGAGCAATCCATGCGGCCAACGTGCTCGGCTTGCCCGCCATCCGCCCACTGCGAAACAAGGGCCTAGCTACGCTACTCGTCCTGATCCTCAGCGCATGCGGCGACGCGACAGACACCGGGTCGACGACGGGCGGAGGGCGTCCCGGCACGGGCGGTGCGGGTGGAGGCGGCGGTGAAACGGGCGGAGCGGGTGGCAACGCGACGGGCGGCGCGACGACCGGAACGGGCGCAACGGGCGGCGCGACGACCGGAACGGGCGCAACGGGTGGCGCGACGACGGGAACCGGCGGTGCGACGGGCGGAACCGGCGGTGCGACGGGCGGAACCGGTGGCGCGACGGGCGGAACCGGCGGCGCGACGGGCGGAGCCGGCGGCGGCGTCGACGCGGGCAAGGGTGGGTCTGCCGGCGGTACCGGTGGCGTCGATGCTGGCACAGGCGGTGCGAGTGGTGCTGCCGGTCGTGGCGGCACCGACGGCGGCGCGGGCACCGCTGGAACCGGCGGCACCGGTGGAGGTTCGGATGCTGGCGGCAAAGAGCCGCCGATCCCGCCTCCTCCCGCGACCTGTCCGAACATCGCCACAGGAATGATCTCGGTCATGGGGCAACAGGTCCAGATCTGGGCCGGACCGGCGAACATGAAGGGGCCGATGGTGTTTTACTGGCACGGCACCGGGAGCAATTCCGCCGAAGCGATGGGCGGACTCGACACGGGCGTTGCCGAGGTCCAAGCATCGGGCGGCGTCGTCGCCTCGTTCACGACCTCTACGGCCACAGGCATGAACACCGGGAACAACGTTTGGTACACCGGGGATTTCGCCATGGCCGACATCATTCTGGCGTGCGCCGTAAAGCAAGGCTTGGTCGACCCGCGCCAGATCTACACCGCGGGATGCAGCGCCGGCGGTCTGCAGGTGGGAGCGATGGTGTACGGACGGTCGAGCTACCTTGCCGCCGCCATGCCCAACTCGGGCGGCACAACGTTCCCTTTCACGATGCAGGATTCACACGTGCCCGCCATGTGCAGCACGCACGGCGGAGCTGGCGACGTCGTCATCATCAGCTTTCCGGACGCCACCGCGAAAATGAACACTGACCTGAGGTCGAAGGGCGGATTCGTCGTCAACTGCGACCACGGGGGCGGGCATTGCGGCAGTCCCGCGGCCGTCAAAGGCGCTCAATGGAAGTTTCTCAAAGCCCACCCTTTCGGTGTGAGCCCCGAGCCGTATGCAGCGGGATTGCCGACCGATTTTCCGACATCCTGCAAGATCGTGCCGTAGCAGGCAGGTTCGAGCTTCGACACGACGGGGGGGGGCGTATCCCGTGGAGCGCCGGGCCGTCCACCACGGTAGACTCGCGGCCCATGAAGAAGATTGATATCGAGAAAGCTCCCACTCGCGTAGGCAGCAAATATCCCGAGCCGTATGGCGTACCCTGTCGCGAGCGCAAGCGCTTTCGCCTCGGCGCTGCTGCCAACCTCACGGGATTTGGCGTGAACCTCTGTCGTCTCCCACCTGGCACTTGGTCGAGTCAGCGACACTGGCATAGCCATGACGACGAGTTCATCTGCGTGCTCGAGGGCGAAGTGGTGCTGGTGACCAACTCGGGCGAAGAAGTGCTCAAGCCGGGCGACTCTGCGGGATTCAAAGCCGGCGACGGCGACGGGCATCACCTGCAGAATCGCTCCGACCGCGATGCCGTGATCCTCGAAGTAGGGACGAACACGCCCGGCGATGTCACCGAGTACCCGGAGATTGACCTTCGCGCTCTCGACTCCGGCTTCGTCCACAAGGACGGCCGGAGCTATTAGCGCCAGCGCGTACGGCAGCACCGACCCAGACGCCGCTCGTCCCTACTTCGCGGACGGGCCGGCGCGAACGCGAAGCTCTGTGAAGTGGCCTACCGTCTCTGGGCCGATCCACAGCGCGATTCGGCCGTTTCGGTCGGGTGTTTTGAGGTCGTTGACGATAAGAGTCGGCTGCACATTTCCGTGAACGAAGAGAGCGGCGCGGTTTTCGCTCAGCTCGTTCCGTCACGCGGATGGCCGACCGACCTTGGTGATTGACCGTTTCCGCGAGCACGTTGACGAGATCGAGCCGGTCGACTGCGAGTGGAACGGACACTCCGCCGCTTTCGCGGCGGGGCCCGTTGCATGCGGTAAGAGTGAGCGCGAACCCGAGCAGCGTCTCTTGGTAAATGCGAACGCCGATCATCTAATGGAGGATTGCCATTCTCCTTCGCCCGAAGAGGGGTCGCAAGGAGCGTTCTTAGAGCAGACCCGACCGCCAATGGCCCCAGATGGCAAGGGTGCAAGCGCGCTGGTATTGCTCGGCCTCGACCGGAATGCGAAGCGTGTTCACGTCGTTGGGTTGCACGGTGCGGCAGCTCGAGCGCCCGTAAATATTTGCAAACATCGTGTTGCCGTCGGGGCTGAAGCAGACCCCCGCGAATTCGAACGCATTGCGGATGTTCTTCGCAAAATCGAAAATCTGCGTACCGTCCGCGGAAAGGCCGCGCAGAAACTGGCCCGTATCGCCGTCCTCGGCGATGACGATGCCGCCGCGGGGGCTCATGCACATGTTGTCCGGTTGATCCAGAACGTCGACCCCCGGTGATTCGAATAGAAGTGTCAGCGTGCCGGCCGGGATGTCGTACACCCAATATTGGCCGCTCGCCATGGCGCCGCCGGTGGAGCATTGGAAATAGACTTTGCCGTTCGCATACCAACATCCTTCGAGCTTGCGGAAACGAGCGCCACCCAGCAAAACGCCTTGATCGTAGACGGCGCTCGCGCCCGATCCTGCATCGGGCGTGGCGATGGGCACCCACTCGCACGGCAGTGCGACGCCGAGGGTCTGTCCGACCGCCGTGTTGTATCCAGGGGTGCCGCCGACTTTGAGCATGTAAAGACGTCCCGTCATGGCCGCGAGCTGGCCCGGCGCGGTGGGAATGACGCCCCCGTCGGGTACCCAGCGATAAAAGCCGCCAATCTCGCCGTTGTCCTCGGTCTCGTAAATGGTGCCCGTGGCGGGATCGACGGCCGTTGCTTCGTGATTGAAGCGGCCGAGACCTTTCAGCGGAGTAGCCACCGCGGGATTACCTGGTGACGTACCTACCGGCACTTCGAAGACGTACCCATGATCCATGGCCAGTCCGGTGCTCGATGCCGCCGCGGTCGTCTCTTCGCAGCTCAGCCAGCTGCCCCAAGGCGTTGGGCCTCCGGCGCAATTGGCAGTGGTTCCCACCAGGCTCCAATGCTGGCCTACGAGACGCCGCTGGCCGCGAGGGTCGACCTCGAGTGAAGTGCATCCGCCGGTTGCCCACGGATCGTACGCGGCTGCGCGGGGCCCGAAGTGGGTGGCCAACATTTGGCTCAAGATCCCAGCGTTCGTCGACGTGCTGCCCGCGGGACGAGGTCGCACGCGGGAAACGTCTTCGCGGTCCTCGTGGTTACGGATAAGGCGAATGTTGCCGTTGGGCAGCGAAAAGGCGCTCATACCGTCCATCGCCTTCGGCACGGGGAACCCATCGTTCATGCTCTGGCCCTCCTCGCTGACGACGGCATAGCGAAAGCCTGGCGGCAGGAGCAGATCGAGCCCCGCCGGCTCGAGGCTCCCGTACCCTGGGCCGCGCTGCCGATGCCCGCTGCCCTGCGCAAATGCGTCGTGCGCAACCAGCGCCTGGAACAAACCGGCGCCGCCAACCATGCTGCCGTAGGCCGCGGCGGATGCGCCGAAGAACCCTCGCCGAGAAACACGCCCCGTCCCACCGTTCTTGATTGCCATTGCGCCCCCTTTTAATGCTCGAGTGCCGAAACGACTCGGCGGATAACCACGCGAACCGCCCACCCTATCACCACCTAATTCGTCTTTAGAATAAAATCACACACGTATCTCTAACAAGAAACAGGCCTGTGGCAATCAAGCCCCACCGACGGCCGAGCGTCACTTGATTGGTGATAAGACGGCGCAACATCGGTAATCGAATGCAGGCTCCGGCGCGCGCGGAGCCGCGGCCAATCACTCGTCACGTCTACGCGCAGGAGGGGATCGGCCATGTGGGATGAAGGGCAGCGAGACTTACCGTCGTTGTCGGCTAAGATGAGGCGAAGCGACCCATGTCGATTGCGTTGTGACGTGTAGGAATAATCGAGGGACCATCCCTCGCGAAACGGATCCCGTGTTGCGCTCGCCGCAGCGACTGCTGATCTCCGCAAATGACTGCGCCCAAGCTTCGCCGTCGGCCGACTGCTCGCGCCGCAGCGCTCGGTTCCGGAAGCCGCTGTCCGGCGCGCTTGATGGTGCGACTCGAGGCCCGTTCCACGGGACGCCCTTACACGGTTCTCACATTTTGGCGCTGCTCGGATCGGGGCGCCTGTGGCGCATTTTCCGCCCATCCACGAATGGATCACGGTATGTGGCGGCGAGCTTGAAAATTTTCGTGGCCACGAGCGATGTCGCGAAGAAAGTGGTCAGACCAGATAATCCAAGTGGTCGGACCAATCGGGTGACACCGGGCTCCGAGCGGTGTACCCTCCGTGGGCACTAATCGTACGTAAGGAGGTGGCGATGTCGCGCCGTAATCCCCTGGCCGTCGCCCGTTGGTCTTGGCTTGCTGTGGTTGCTATCGGCAGTTGCTCGACGGACGTACCTCAGCGTCCGCCTTCGGGGGACACCATCCCAGATAGCGGCATACCTCCTATCGCGATCCCCGAGGCCGGCCGACCCGACCAGAGTCCGCCAGTCATCACGGTCGATAGCGGGGGAGGAGGCGGCACGTGCCCGAAGGTATCCTGCAATCCGCTCGGAGCCCAATACTGCGGTCTCATCGGAGACGGCTGCGGCGCGGTGCAGACCTGCCCTCCCTGTCAGAACGATTGGGAATGTAGTGCTGGCATTTGCGTGGGCGGGCCGGGATGCAACGTTCGCACCTGCCAAGCATCGAGCACGGTCAACTATTGCAAAAAAATCGGCGACAACTGCGGTAGGGAGCTCGACTGCGGCGAATGTGAGCCGGACCAGATCTGCAAATCGAACGTCTGTGTGCCTGCCAACGGGTGCGTGCCCATCGCGTGCAGCGCTGCCAGGCGTCCCAACTACTGCGGTAAGATCAGTGACGGTTGCGGAGCGATCCTCGACTGTGGCGACTGCGCGATGCCGCAGGAATGCGGCGCGGCCGGGCTTCCCAACGTGTGTGGTATCGGGCCCGACAAGTGCACCGGAATCAGCTGCACCTATTCTGGTGGCGGTCAGTACTGTGGGCGAATCGGAAATGGCTGCGGCGGCGTGCTCGATTGCGCACAGTGCGCATCGGGAGAGGTTTGCGGGAGCAGTGGCTTTCCGAACATCTGCTCGTTCACGAGCACCACGGACGGCGGCGCGTGCACGGGTATTCAATGCCAGATCGTGAGTTGCGACGGCGGCACCAAGACCACCATCAGCGGCACCGTCTACGACCCGGGTGGCCAGGTACCGCTTTACAACGTCGTCCTCTACGTGCCGAACGCCCCCCTCGATCCCATTCTCACGGGCGCGTCCTGCGATCGTTGTGATTCACCGGTGTCGGGACAGCCCGTTTCGGTCGCACTCAGCGATTCACAAGGGAAGTTCACGCTCGTGAACGTCCCCTCGGGGCAGAACATTCCGCTCGTGATCCAGATTGGCAAGTGGCGCCGTCAGATCACGCTCCCCGAGGTCGTACCGTGTCAGGACAACGTGTTCAACGACCCCGCGTTGGTTCGGCTGCCGCGTAACCAAAGCGAGGGAAATATCCCCAAGATCGCCATGGGCACGGGTGAAGCCGATTCGCTCGAGTGCTTGTTGCGTCGGATCGGCGTCTCGGATACCGAATTCACGAACCCCACCAGCACCGGCCGCGTCAACCTCTTTGCGGGCATGAACGGGACCTCGAGCTATGTCGTGGGGGGCGCGTTTCCTACTCTCAGCACGTTGATGGCGAGCGCGACGGTCTTGGCCGGCTACGACATGATCCTCTTGTCGTGTGAGGGGAGCAATGCCTATAGCCGCATGACGTCGACAGCCTTCAAGCAGGCGTTGAAGGCGTACGTCGATCAGGGCGGGCGGGCCTTCCTCGAGCACTACCACTCCAGCTATTTGCGCGGCGAGGCGGAACCGGATCCCTACACCACGACGCCTTTCCCCGCGGTGGCGACGTGGGACATTGACAACGCCACGGGCGGCAATGCCGATTACAACATCGACACGAGCTTTCCCAAGGGCAATGACTTTGCCGATTGGCTTCTGCAAGTGGGCGCCTCGACCACGAGAGCACTGGTCTTTTTGAATGACGTCAAGCACCCCGCCTTGACCGTCTTGCCGGGAATGGGCCAGCGCTGGGTCTACAATGCGAGGAGCGTTCCTTACTTCAGTTTCAATACGCCCATCGAGCAACGCGGAACGCCCGAGATGCAGTGCGGCCGCTTGGTGCAGACCGGAATTCACGTGGCCAACTCCGCGGACAGCCAAGGCACGGCATTTCCCAACGGGTGCAAACAGCAGGCGCTGTCGGCTCAGGAGAAGGTCCTCGAATTTCTCTTCTTCGATCTGTCGTCCTGCCTCCAGCCGGACGGCAAACCGCCCACGCCGCCCGGAACGGCTCCGCCGCCCCC
>DATHEQ010000367.1:0-2536 GCA_035318505.1 Polyangiaceae bacterium
TCCGCCTCGATGCTGGTGTTGTCGCCGGGCATCACCATTTCGACCCCTTCCGGCAGCTTCAGCGAGCCGGTGACGTCGGTCGTACGGATGTAGAACTGCGGACGGTAGCCGTTGAAGAACGGGGTGTGACGGCCGCCTTCATCCTTCGACAGGATGTAGACCTCCCCCTTGAACTTCGTGTGCGGCTTGATCGAGCCGGGCTTGGCCAGCACCTGGCCGCGCTCGACGTCGGTCTTTTCCACACCGCGCAGCAATACGCCGATGTTGTCGCCCGCCTCGCCGGAGTCGAGCAGCTTGCGGAACATCTCGACGCCGGTCACGACCTTCTTCTCGGTCGGCTTGAACCCGACGATCTCGATTTCCTCGCCGACCTTCACCTGTCCGCGCTCGACGCGGCCGGTCACGACGGTGCCGCGGCCCGAGATCGAGAACACGTCTTCGATCGGCATCATGAAGGGCTTGTCCACTTCACGCGCCGGCATCGGGATGTAGGTGTCGAGCGCCTCCATCAGCTTCAGGACCGACTCGACGCCCGCCGGGTCGCCGTTCAGCGCGCCCAGCGCCGACACGCGCACCACGGGGATGTCGTTGCCGGGGAAGCCGTAGGACGTCAGCAGCTCGCGCACTTCGAGCTCGACGAGATCGACGAGCTCGGGATCGTCGACCGCATCAACCTTGTTGAGCGCGACCACCATGTACGGCACGTTGACCTGCTTGGCGAGCAGCACGTGCTCGCGCGTCTGCGGCATCGGGCCGTCAACTGCCGAAACCACGAGGATGGCGCCGTCCATCTGCGCCGCGCCGGTGATCATATTCTTGATGTAGTCGGCGTGGCCCGGGCAGTCGACGTGCGCGTAATGCCGGTTCGGCGTCGCGTACTCGACGTGGCTCGTCGCGATCGTCAGGATCTTCGTCGCGTCGCGACGGCCCTGCGATTCGGACGCCTTCGCGACCTCATCGTACGGAATGAACTTCGCCCAGCCCTTGTCCGCGGCAACCTTGGTCAGCGCAGCGGTCAGCGTGGTCTTGCCGTGGTCGATATGGCCGATGGTGCCAACGTTGACGTGCGGTTTCGATCGGTCGAATTTCTCTTTTGCCATGTCGTTGTCCTACCCTCGCGTTACGCTCCTACCCGTTAGAGATTCTTACTTGCCTTCTTCAGGTCGCCGTTCGCTTGCTCCGCTCGGCTTGCCAACCGGTCCACCTTCGCGGCTGCGCCGCTACGGTGGACAACCTCCGCGCCACGACTGGCTCGCCAACCGTAGCCCGCTCGCGTGTCAGGCGGGCGGAGGTTGGAGCCGATGACCAGGATTGAACTGGTGACCTCGTCCTTACCAAGGACGCGCTCTGCCAACTGAGCTACATCGGCCTTCGCGCCGCTCACTTCGCTGGCGGCGCTACGGCCGACAAGTCGGCCTCTCACAGCTTCCCATTCGCCAGCGACCCTCTGACCCCGCTTCAGTTCACCCTCCAACGTTTGCCGCGCCGTCAGGCGCGCCCGCCGGAAGCGGAGCGGGGCGATGGGGCCCCGCGAGCGACGGCGAAAGGGGGTCCGGGGGACAACGTCCCCCGGAGTAAATCTGGAGCGGGAGACGGGGATCGAACCCGCGACCAACAGCTTGGAAGGCTGTGACTCTACCACTGAGTTACTCCCGCCTTCGCGCCTCGCTCGCTTCGCCTCGCTCGGCGCTACGGCGGGCAAGCCCGCCGTTCCTTCGGCCAACCTCTCGGCACACCACCCTCGCTCCGCTCGCTGCTACCCACGCGCCGGCTGGCTTGCCAACCGTAGCCCGCCTTCGCGCGAAGCGCTGCGGCGGGCGAAGGTTGGTGGCGAGGGAAGGACTCGAACCTTCGAAGGCGCTGGGCCGACAGATTTACAGTCTGCTGCGTTTGACCGCTTCGCTACCTCGCCGATGCCGATGCCGCGCCCCCACGTTTCAGCCCCCGCAGAACGCGCTCCGGCAGGCCGACGGCTGAGGGTTATGTCTCGTTAATGTCAGGATTTGCGCCGTTCGCGAACTATCCCTGCAGAAGCGGTCGCGCCGAAAGCCCTTCTCTGGTGCTCATTTATGGAGCTGGCGAAGGGATTCGAACCCCCGACCGGCTGATTACAAATCAGCTGCTCTACCGGACTGAGCTACGCCAGCCCAGACAAAAGAGTATTTGTAGCACACACCGTGCCACGGCTGCAAGTTACCGTGCTCCAAACGACCGATTTAAAAACAAAAATGGCGAAAACATTAGGAAATTCGTCCATTCACATTTCATTTTTTCCCTGTCACTTTTCCCGTTTGCCTTTGCCCCTTCTTTGTCGTGCCGCCTCAAATAACACCACGCCGGCCGCGACCGACACGTTCAGGCTGCCGACCGATCCGTGCATCGGAATCGACGCCACCCGATCACAGCGCTCCCGGACGAGGCGCCGGAGTCCGGTACCTTCCGCCCCGAGCACGATGGCAGTTGGCAGCGTGTAATCGATGTCATCGTAGCGCTCGGTTGCGTCCCCGACGAGTCCGACCGTCCACACGCCGAGCGC
>DATHEQ010000368.1:0-13016 GCA_035318505.1 Polyangiaceae bacterium
CGATCGGCGACCTATCCGCTTCGCGAAGGATACTGACCATCTGTTCGTCGGTGAATCTGCTCTTCCTCATCGGGCTCTCCAGGGGTGCCGGAGAGGCATCTTCTCATGACTCCGATGGGCCGAAGAACACGGGGCAGGTCAAAGAAAGGACGATTTCACATGCTGCGCTGGGCCGTCATTTTTCTCGTCGTTGCACTGATCGCGGCTGCTCTCGGGTTCGGCGGAATTGCTGGCGAAGCCGCGGGGTTTGCGAAGATCCTGTTCGTCGTTTTCCTGGTGATCGCCGCCATCTCGCTGGTGCTCGGTCGCCGTACCATTTGAGAGGATTTATTTTGGCTTCAACTCAGCCAGACACGCGTAGGCCGCATATTTGTACGATTCGGCGAGTGTCGGAAAGTTGAAGACCATATCGATGAAGAGGTCGACGGTAGCCGATAGGTGAAGCGCGGTCTGACCGATGTGAACGAGCTCCGTCGCTCGTTCACCGATGACGTGGACGCCGAGCACGCGCCGCGTCCTCGCGTCGACGACGAGCTTGGTCATACCTTCGATGTCGCCGGCGATCTTGGCGCGGGCGTTGTCGCGATAAAGGGCGCGCCCCGCAACATGAGGAATGCCCTTGTCGCGACACGTCTGCTCCGTTTCACCTACCGAGCTCACCTCGGGTATCGTGTAGATCCCGTACGGCAGCACGTCGGCCACTGCCTTTTTATAGGCAAATCCGAAAGCGCGGCAAACCGCGACTCTGCCCTGTTCCATCGCCGTAGAAGCGAGCGCAGGAAAGCCGATCACGTCGCCCACCGCAAGAATGCTGGGGACAGCGGTGCGGTACGCCTCGTCGGCGGATAAGCAGCCGCGGGCGTCGGCGCGAAGACCGACCGTATCGAGCCCCAAATCTTCGGTGCGACCGATGCGGCCGGCGGCAAAGAGAAGCTGCTCGGAGATCACCTTGGTTCCGTCGTCGAGGGTCGCGACGACGCCCGCATCCGTCGCGGCGACATCGCGCCAGCGGCGCGACTGTTCCAGCCGAATCCCCAGCGCGTTCATGGCCGCTTTCAGGCGTTCCACCATTTCGGCATCGAGAAACGGCAAGATTTCGGGACGGGCATCGACGAGCGTGACGCGCGACCCGAGCGCCGCAAACATGCAGGCGTACTCACATCCAATGACCCCGGCGCCGAGGATCGTCAGAGAGGCAGGAAGGCGTTCGAGATGGAGGATCTCGTCACTGTCGTGAATGCGCGGATCCTCGAACCGAATGTCGCTCGGCCGAAAAGGACGCGAGCCGGTCGCAAGCAGTAAGTAGTCCCCCGAGAGCTCGATACGTTCCTCCGCCGTCGTGACGACGACGGTGTTCGGTCCCGTGACGCGACCGTGCCCGAAGAAGTAGTCGACGCCGTGACGCGCCAGATTGTGGCGAATCCGCTCCGACTCGGTGCGGGCGATGGCCGCCTTGCGCGCCATCAGCACCGGCAAGGTCGCTCCCGGCTCGAGCTGCACGGCGATCCCATAGAGCTCTCGGTTGCGGTAGCCGGACAAGTAGAGCGCCGACTCGCGCAGCGTCTTGCTCGGGAGCGTGCCGGTATGAACCCCCGCGCCACCGGGCTCGGGTGCTCGCTCGACGATAGCGACGCGCTTTCCGAAATAGCCGGCTTGCGCGGCGGCCTTCTCACCCGCCGGCCCCGCGCCCAGAATGACGAGATCGTATTTTTTGGAACTGGGAGAGTGGGCCACGGCTCGTTGCTCCGATCACTGCAGCGCGACGACCTCGCTCAGCACCTTGCGCGAGCGACCCTGCCGGTTCAGCGTGATTTCTACTTTGTCGCCCGGCTTGTGCTTGTCGAAGGCGTTGTAGAGATCGTCGTAGTTTCGGATGCGCTCGGTGTCGATGCCGACGATGACGTCGCCGAGGCGAAGGCCCGCGGTCGTTTGTTCGATTCCAACGATGCCGGCCTTGTCCGCAGGGCTGCCGGGTTTGACGGAAAGGGCGACCACGCCTTCGATGCCGGCGCGGCGCTCGAGTCGCTGTTCGGGATCGATTTGGACCCCGAGACCTACCTGCTCGGCACGTCCCGTGCGGATGATCTGAGGTACCACGCGCAGGATCGTGGAAGCTGGGACAGCAAACCCGATGCCCACGGAGCTGCCGGTACGGCTGTAGATCATCGTGTTCATCCCGAGGAGACGACCGCCCGAGTCGAGCAGCGGCCCCCCGGAATTGCCCGGATTGATGGCGGCGTCCGTTTGAATCATGTCGCGAATGGAGACGCCGCCGATCCCCTGCATTTCACGACCGAGCGCGCTGACGACACCGGTGGTGAGCGTGTGATCGAGCCCGAAGGGATTGCCGATGGCGATGGCCTTTTGCCCGACGGAGAGAGGCTGGCCTTTCTCGGGAAGCTGGATGGGGACGAGTGCCTCGGCCGGCGCGTCGACGCGAATGACGGCGATGTCCTTGCGCGGCTCGACGCCCACCACGCGCGCGACGAAGATGCGACTGTCATCGAAAGTCACCGTCAGCGAACGCGCATCTTTCACCACGTGAAAATTGGTGACGACGTGCCCCTCCTTGTCCCAGACGAAGCCCGTTCCCGAGCCGGCCGGAACTTCCATCGCCTGCCCCCGGTAGTAGTCGACGACGACTTGCTTCTCGGTGACGAACACCGTCGACTTCGCTGCCGCGCGAAAAACGTCGATGGTGTTGCGCTCGTCTTCCAGGGCTGCGCCGGCGGAAAGCGGCGGCACCGGAGGGGGCAAGACCACGGGGCCAGCGGGCACCTGCACCGAGCTGACCGGCGCGCTGCTCGCAACCGGGGGCGCGGCAAAATCCGTCTTACGAGCATCGCAGTGAAGGATGCCAAGGCAAAGCCCTATCGAAGCCAATGCCGTCTCGGGGTGCAGTCTCTGCAAACGCGACATGGAGCGGGAGATTACTCGAAATCAAGGTATGACGGCGCGGTTCTCTCGGTACGCTCGGAGGACCGCTTGCACGCCGGCGGCAACAATGTCGGGGTCATCCATGTGCATCTGATGACCGCTACGCGCGACGAGGTGTAGACCTCGTCGCGAGCGTCTGGCGAGCTCGGCATGGCGAAGCACGGTGCGACCGAAGTAGGCCTCTGCGAGTTTCGCTTCATCGCCCGGCGGCGTCCGCACGACGCCCTTGGTCACGACGACGAGCGGAAGATCGTCGAGCTTCTCATGTGCCGCCCGCACGCGCGCCCCGGTGCGCCCGCTGCGCATCTCTTTGCCTTCCGAAAGCATCGTTTGCCACGTCGTCGCGCGCGCCGCGGCTTCTGCCTGCGCCGCATTGAGCTCGGAAGAAAGGCGCGCGTCGGGCGGTCCGATGCAGTCCTTTCTCAGCGCTGGGTCCGTGGTGATGGTGCCGTTTTTAGCGGAGGCAAGACACTTGACGAAGAGAGGATCTTCTTCCCCCGCGTCGCTCTCTCCATGTGGGCGCTCGTCTTCGACATTGTCGAGAACAGGGTCGAGAAGCACGAGCCCCGCGATATCTTGCGGATACTTGGCCGCGTACAAACGAACCAGGAGTCCCCCGAGGGAGTGCCCGACGAGAACGATAGGCGCGCGAATGGACGCGACTTCGAGCAGGCTGTGCAGATCAGCGACCGCGACCTCGGCGGTGCGGGGCATGGGGCCGGGTTCGCTGAAATAGTACCCGGCGCGATCGTACGAGCAGACGCGCGTCGCTTGCGCCAAACGCGGCTGTACACGCGCCCAGCCCGACGAATCGCCGCCAAGACCAGCTTCGAGGACGACGACCGGACTGCCGGAGCCCATGCAATGCAGGTTCAGGCGCGACGGTCCGACGGCAACCATTTGCGCCGGTCGCGCAAACGCTACGTCGGCCGCAGATGGCGACGGTGCGCCCGCATGACACGCGCCGAGTGCGAGGATGGAGATGAACAATGACGCCGCGCTCGACGCTCGCAGATTTCGCTCGTCGCGCGATGCCATCGTGCCGCGACGCTACCATGCCGTAACCTGGTTGCGACGCCTGCCGAACTTACCTGGTCGCGCGCGGCGAGCGCCAAGATGCCGGCTCAGCCCTCGAATACAGAGAGCGAACTTGCCGACATCTTGGTGCACCTTCGTCGCGTGTGTGCGTCCGAACTGCTTCGCTCAGCCCCCTCCGTCCGCGTCCCCGCGCGCACCGTCGCTGTCGGCCGCATCGGTGCTCGCCTCGGTACCGACGTCGGCACCCGTATCGGGGCTCGCGCCGTCGCTCGCGTCGACGCTAGAATCGGGGCCGCCATCGCGTCCTGCATCGGTGCCGGCATCGTTGCTGCCTGGGCAGAACAAGTTGTCGGTGCCCGCATCGGGCGCGATGGGTCGGACGGAAGTGAGCGTGACCTGGGGGATCGATGCGGAGTACTGATCGGCAGTGATCGTGATCCGCTGCGTGCCCGGGATTTCGCCAGTCGCAGTGACCGAAATGAGGGACCCCGCCGGTGAATCGCCACCGATGCCAAAATCATCGACCTGCGCGCCAATCCAGAAATCGCGGTCGGTGCCGGTAGCGTAGAAAAAGCCCGCCACTTGGATGGGCCCTTTCGTCACGTCGGCGCACGGTACCTGCAGTCCGCCGAATACCGGCGGCATACCTGCTGGCGACGCTTGTGCGAACACGCCCAAGCTCATCGGACCCTGACCGTTGCCAGCCGGCGTTCCCCCATTGGGCAGCCCGAGCGCCACCACGGTGGTGAAGCGCCGTAGTGCCGTGAGGGGTTGACGAACCACCGTTCCGCTACCGGTGGCGAGCGGCACCGCTCGCAATGGCGGCGAAGACTGCACGCCATTGTTCAAGTTGTAGCCGCCCACGAACATGCCGTACGTGAGCCCCTTCTGCGTCTGCAACCACAGCGGGTTGTCGACGAACAAGGTCCGGATATAGAGAGTGCCGGGCGAGCCATCGAGATCGGTCGGCAAGTTGTCGATCTCGATCTGAGGCAACGCATAGACGCTGGTCTGGTTGAGGCCTCCATCGGCGTTCGGCGGCGGATAGATCACCTGCGCAAGTGGCGGCGTCGTATCGCCGGGAGTGGGCGTGCCGAAGACGTGGATGAAGAGGGTGCCCTGTCCGTCGAGCAGAGGTCCCGCGTCCGCAAAAGTAATTTGCTCGGGCGTGAAGATGAGGCAGGCCTTGCCCTTCGTCGCGTTGGTAGGATTGGAACAAGTCGGCCCGCCGTCGCCATCGCCGCCGCCCGGTCCGTCGGGAGGAGTGCTGACGTCGATCACATCGACGGTCGCGTCGGGGCCACCGCCGCCCGCTCCGCCGGTGCCGCCCGCTCCGCCGTTGTCGATGCGCGTGTCAGTGGTGACATCGGCGCGGTCGCTGCCCGCATCTTTCGCCCCCGCTGCACCGCCCGTGCCTCCGCGACCCGCTGCACCGCCGCCGCCGCGACCGGCCGACCCCGCCCTGCCGGCGGATCCACCCGCTTCACCGACGTCGTCATCACCACCGCAGGCGATCGGAAGGATCAAGAAGGCACCGAGAGCGCCCAGCCCCAAAAGCGTCAATCGTGCTTGGCCCATTAGTTTCGTATTCAAGTCGACCTCACGTTCCAGTTCGCGTCCCGTGAACTGCGGACGAGGTTAGCTGCGGCCTAACGCCGCAAATAAGGGTTTTTCTCGAAGTCATCCGTGGGGGCCGGCTGCGGCGCGGGCCGGGGCGCCGGCGCAGCGTTCTCCCTCGGCTCGGTCTTCGGCTCGCGTGTGGGTTCCTTCACCGGCGCGGAATGCAAGGGCGCTTTGCGCGGCACAGAACGGCCGAATCGTTTGTCGTCTTCCCCCACCCGCGCGGGGGCGGTTTGATCCGTATCGAGGGTAGGCGCGGGGGGAGCTGGGTGCGGTTCGACGCCGTGCACTTGCTCGTTCGCCGGAACCGGCAGATCCGAAGAGGGCGTCGCCGGCCGATTCTCACCCTCTCGGTTTCTGCTCGACGCCTCGTCGTCCGGCGATCGCGTGACCAACGCCAGAATGGCAATCAACGCCACGCCGGCCAAGGCGAGCGCGAGCCACATCCGGTTTTTTCGGAGCCGAAAGTTGGGTGGCTCGGATCCAGGTCGGCCGCCGGGCAACGCCGGGGCGGACAGCGTTCCCGTGCTCGAGGGTTCGATGCTGAAAGACGGAATATGGGACAGATGCGTGAGCGTGACGGCTCCGCTCGGCAGCGGTCGAATGATCGACGCCGCTGGTGCCAAGACATTCACTTGCGAGGCATCGGCGTGATCGTGCAGCTCTCCTCGGCGCTGGGACGCTTCGCGGATCGCTTTACGACGCTGATCCAACTCGTCACCGAACAGCTCCGCTACCCAGCGCGCAACTTGATGCTTGGAGCCGGCAAGCCCGTTGCCGGCGGCGGTCACGCGCAGCGCGTCGGCCATCTCGAGCGCGGTGGCGTAGCGATCGGCCGGACTACGCGAAAGGGCGCGCAGAACAATCGCGTCGAAACAAGAGGGCGGCTTCAAGCCTTCGGTGCTCGGCGCAGGAATGGGCTTTTCGATGATGTTGTGAATCGTGGCGCCGTCGCCCTCGCCCTTGAAAAGGTTCTTGGCCGTCAGCGCGTTCCAGAGCACGGCACCCGCCGCCCACACGTCGGTCCGGTAGTCGACGATGTCACTGTCTCGGATCTGTTCGGGAGACATGTATTGCAGCTTGCCCTTGCGCATGCCGGGCCGCGTGCTCGAAATACGCGCCTCGGCTTTGGCAATGCCGAAATCGGTGATGCGGCCGATGCCGTCGGATCCGACGAGGATGTTGGGCGGCGAAACGTCTCTGTGCACCAGACGAATTTCCTTGCCGTCGTCGTCCTGCAAACTGTGCGCGGCGTGGAGCCCGTCCAGCGCATCGATGACGATGGCCACCACCAATTCGGCCGGGCGATTTTCGGGCGATCGCTTGAGCAACGTCGAGAGCGCGGGACCCTCGATGTACTCCATGACGACGTAGTGCAGATCGCCCTCGGTGCCGAGATCGAGGATGGGCACGACGTTCGGGTGATGAAGGCGCGCCGCAATGTGCGCTTCGTCGCGCATCATGTCGATGAACGCCGTCTCGGCCGCGAGGTGAGGATGCAGCACTTTGATCGCGAAGAGGCGCTGAAACCTGCCCTCACCGGCGTTGCGTGCGAGGTACACCGTACCCATGCCTCCGCGCGCGAGCTCGCCGATGAGCTCGTAACGGCCAAGCAGGCGGTGCCCTCGACTCGAAAGCTCGGAAGCCGCAGGAGGAGGACCGGTGATCATCAGAAATTCCCACCGATGGTGACAGCGGCACCGCCGGGAAGCGGGACGCCTCCGGCGCGCACGCGAGCGGGCGAAACACCAGCCGAATCGCTGGAACCGCTCCAGCGGGTGAACACCGCGATGACACCCGTGGCAGCCCCCGCGACGATCGTCGCTCCGATGAGTGCATTGGTGCGCTTCTCTTTGTCCAAACCGTCTTCGTAACTTCGCTGCGTCTCTTTTCCCTCGTACGCGTCATGCGCGCTCAGCACGTCGAGCCCCGACCACAGCGTCACCGCACCGAGACCGGCGGTGACCACCGCGCCGGTTGCAAAGATCCAAGGAGAGAGACCGCGGTGATTCGCCTTCGTGCCGCGGTCGGCGCCGGCGTCGACGGAAGCATTTCCGATACCCGCCTTGCCGCCCGAATCGGTCATGCGCGGTCCGCTGCTATTCGCAGCGGGCGCCTCGAACGTGAACGACGTTCGATCGCCGGCTTTGACCACGGCCACCTTGGGCGTCGCTCGGTCGGGTCCGAACGCCGCATTCACCTCGTGCTTGCCCGGATCGACATAAACGACGTGCACGTCGGAGACCTCGGCGCTGCCCGCCCCACCGTCGACGACCAACCCGCAGGCCCGGGGACGGCACTGAACTTCGACGCGCGCCAGCTTGCGCTTCGATTCTTCGAGCGTCGCCTCGGCGAGATCTTTCGAGCGTTTGTCTTCCGGATAACGGTGCAACAGGCGCTCGGCGTGCGCAGCAGCGCTCGCGAGCTGCCCTGCCGCTTTGCGGGCCCGAAGTGCGCTACGAAGCGCTTCCGGCGCCGGTGCGAGACTATCGGCGAGCTCGTACAGCTCAGCCGCGGTGTCGTGATCCCCAGAAAGCTCTGCTTTTTGCGCGCGCGAAAACGCATTCGCCGCGCCGGCCACGTCTTGAGCAAGAGCGGGGCGCGCGACGGCGACAAACGTCAGGCAGCTCGCCGTCGCAATGGCGAATGCCTTCACCCACCGCGAAGAACCCGATCTGGCTTTGGCGTCGATCGTCGTGCGCACGGGCCTCAGTTCCCCCCCACGTCCGGAGGTGTACTCACGTCGGTTGAGCCGTCCGTCGATGCTCCGCCATCGCACTGCGTGCCCTGCCGCGCCGCCAAAGGATGTCGTGGCTGAGGACAGAACATGGGGGCCTGCACGGGAACGATATTCTTGGCCAGCGCCGCAGCCTGGCGCGCCTTCCAATCGAAGGCGACGCTCAGCCCGTTGCAAGGTGTCGCGGGCAAGGTCTCCGATGTTCCGGTCAACGTGTCCTGGTGCGTGTTGAAGTAGTTGCGCAGCTGAAAGAACGCCTCGCACATATTGTCGCAGTATCCGATTTCCTGGAAGGACTGCAGCATCTCGCCGGGCGAAGTGACGAACTCGAGGATGCCGTGGTCGACCGTCCAGAGATCGTCCTGACCGCGGATGAGCTGGCCGACGATGATCGCGCGATGCATGATCTGGCGCGTTCCAGGAACAGCCGTGTTCTCACCGTCCAACCAAAACTCGGACCCCTCGGGCAGCTCGGCGTACAGGTAACCACCCCGCACGAATGCAGCCACATCAGCAGCGATCCCGTTTTTGACTTCATTGGGATCTGCCGGATCGGGAGCTGCCACGTCAATCGAACGCTGCGCGATCTTCCACTCGTCGGTCGAGAGCCACGTGGCTCGGTTGTACCAATCGGGCGCCAGCGGCGCGTCGATGGTGGCGCGGCATGTCCAGGTGGGCAGTTTCTGAAGGCCTGTCGACGTATACATGTCGAGCCGTACATCCCGATCGTTAGGACGACCATTGTAGTTGCTGATCTTGAAGATCATCGAAAAACCGCCGCGATGGAGCTCGCAGTCCCAGTCACGCTCGGTGATACCGAAATATTCGCCGACGGTCGGGCTCATGGAAGCGACTTTGAGTAACTTCCCGATCTCGTTATCGCGACACTGATTGCCATCAAATGGCGTCAAATTGGAATTGGCACAGGAGCGGTCGCTGACCTGCACCTGATCGACTTCGCAAGTCGTCGAGCGCGTGCACTGCTTATCGAAATCGAAGCCGATGTCTTGCCAGGCGTTGTCGTCGGGCGTGAGCGCCAGATCGTCCTTGGTGATTCCCGACCGAAGCCGCGAGACGGCGACGTAGATGGGTGGCAGATCGGGGCCGGGGTCCGACGCGGCGGGACGATCGGAACGCTCGGGAACACCCGCGCTCGCGCATCCGTGCGCATTGGTATAGGGCCACCAGGGCCCCAAAGGCCCGCCATCACGTCCGCCGGAATCGACAGCGTCTCCACCGCTCGCGTCGCTGGCGTCGAGCCCAGCGTTACCATCGTCTCTGGTACTGATGTCTCTTGCGCCGTCGTTCGGCGAAGTGGCGTCCGCATCGCCCGGCATGGAGACATCCTCGAGCGTGTTGCCGTCGGTCGGGCTTGCGCCGGCGCTACTGTCGCCGGCCCCTGTATCGAAGCCGCCCGCGCCCCCTCCGCCATCGCGAAAGGGCGGCGGTTCGAACACGCTGCAGCCCGCGAGGGCTAGCGCAGCTACGACGACGTTGCGTAAGATCGCAGCCAATAACCTAGGTCTGGTTCCCATGGACCGTTCAAAGACGCGCAAGTCACTCTCAGTCCCCGATCGTAGTTCGAGCGGCCTCGTGACGGATAATAGGAAGGCTCGGCTCGCACGCGTCGCTAGAGTAAGAACACGCGACTACAAATCGATACCTCGCTTGCCAAGATCGCGCAATCCCCTCCTGCTCCCCTGCTCCGGAATCCCGCGAGCGTTCATGAGATTTCGTTTTGGGCTTGGCAGCGGGATCGAACAAAGCGCACCGTACCGCCTCACACGCAGTCGCGCGATCGCCGGGCGCGTATGCCGCGCCGAGCGACCGGCCGCCCGCATCGCGTTGCAGTCCTCTCGTGTCGCCGGCGCGTGACGATCGAGTTCGATGTGCCCGCGCAACGGCGACGATCGTCATTGCCCCCGCACGCGATCACGCAGGCAGGAGGCGCTCACGGCGCAATCTGTGGCATGGAGCCTCCGCTCATGGATCTGCGGGACACGGTGCGAACGGGCGCCGACGCAGCCGCGTGCATCCTGCGCGTCAACGCGGCGCGGGCATCCGACTCGCATCGATTACGGAGGTTCGGACTTACAAAGCGATGCGCCGCGACTTGCATCGAGCTGACGCGGGGCGCATCGGCAACGCGCCGTCGCCGCTACGTCGCTGATGTCGGAAAGGTTGTCGAGCGACTCGGCGCAGACATCGCCGCTGCATCCGAGCAGCTGCTCGAGCGCAGCGACGATGGATGGGTGCTCGCAGCGCCCGGCGGGTCAGGGGTCGATGTGCGTGCCCGTCTCCCCTCTTAAAGGAGGGAGGGCGAAAACACCGGCAAGTCCGACGGCGGTACATTTATTCGTTGTCGAGGCAAAAGCCGATGTGCGCGCTACCTTCGCGGCATGTCGCTCGAGATCGCGCGAGAGAGATTGGCAGTGTTGGCGCAAGCGCAAGGATCGGTCGAGCTCGCGCCCGTAGGCATTGCCGCCGTCGTTACGGAAACATGCCGAGCTTATCGTGAACTCATCGCGGATCCCGCAGCCCTTCGAGCGCTGAAGAGCGACATCACGGTGCTGGCTCGAAGCGGGCCCGGCGCACGCCGCATCTACGCCGCACTCCTGTTGCGCGAGATCGATCGTGAAGCGGGCACCGACGCGCTCGCGTCGATGTCCACCTCGAACGAGGCATGCGATTTGGCGCTGGGAGGATGCACGGTGATGTCGTCATCGGTCGGGGACGCGGTCGCTCACTTGCTCGGACGATCGCCGGGGCTCGAACACGGCGGCTGAGCGCGCGCGTGCGCCGCGTTCGAGCGTTTCCTCCCGCGCAACACGACGCAACACTCTTCGCGCAACAGCCTCGTTTTCTACGACGAAACGCACCTTGCACGTTCGCGAGTGTACGCAAAAGGCGGACAGCGGATTTTCTCGAGACAATTGCGGGTCCGCGTTGCGCATAGCAGCGGCCATCTCGCGCACTACGCCGTCGACAGACCCGAGGCGGTCGGAAGTGTTCATGAGACGAGCAATGGTCATTGGACTGACGGCGATAGCGACGATGGTAGTACACGCAGGACTGTCAACCACGACACCTGCTCCCACGATCTCAACGCGAGCGGTGGCGGCACCGACAAGCACGGGTGCGCCGACGAATACGCTGCCGCATCGGACGTCATGTTTGGGAAATGCACGTCGTCGAAATGACGGTCGTCTAGATCCGGGTTCTCGAGGCCAGTCACGGCTCGCGGGACTGGCCTCGCTGCGCGCCGCCCGCGGCGCATGGATCATTCCGAGCGCGGCTTGTTCTGCCAGCGGAACGCATGCTCGACGATGGTATCGAGCTCTGCATATTTCGGGCGCCATCCCAAGCTCTGCGCAGCGCGGCTCGCGTCGGCCACGAGCGCAGGCGGATCCCCTGCCCGCCGTCCGACCGCGACGCGCGGCACCCTGCGTCCGCTGATCTTCTCGACCGAAGCTATGACCTCGCGCACCGAGTGACCCTTGCCCGTGCCGAGATTCAACGTCAGCGCCTTGTCGCCTTTTTCGAGACGTCCGAGTGCGAGCAGGTGCGCCTCGGCGAGATCCGCGACGTGGATGTAGTCGCGAATCGCCGTACCGTCGGCCGTCGGATAGTCGGTCCCAAAGATCTTGAGCTCCGGTGCTCGCCCGAGCGCGGCGCCGATGGCGAGAGGGATGAGGTGCGTCTCGGGATCGTGATCTTCGCCGATCTCGCCCTCGGGGTCGGCGCCGGCGGCGTTGAAGTACCGGAGCGCCGCGTAACGCAGCGGGTACGCTCCTTGGTACCAATGAAGGATGCGCTCCACCGCTAGCTTCGATTCACCGTACGGATTGATCGGTTTTTGCGGATGATCTTCGGTCATCGGCACGGTGACCGGCTCGCCGTACGTGGCGCACGTCGAAGAAAAAACGATGTCGCGAATGCCGTGATCGACCATCGCGTCGAGGAGGGCCAACGTTCCCACGACGTTGTTGTGAAAGTACTTGCGCGGGTGCTGCACCGATTCGCCCACGTACGCATAGGCCGCAAAGTGGATGACCGCCGTGACGCCGTGCTCCCGGAAGATGCGGTCGACGAGCGCGCGATCGCCGATATCGCCTTCGACGAGCGTCCCCCACCGCGCGGCCGAGCGGTGCCCGTAGACGAGGTTGTCGAGGATGACGGGTTCGAGCCCCGCTCGCGCCACCGCCTTGGCCGTGTGACTTCCGATGTAGCCAGCGCCTCCAACGATCAGAATCGACACGATGCGCTGCCCCGACCTTCCCTGTCTGGCGGGTCTACCACAACCGAGCGCCGACCCAGCTCGCTCGAACGTTGGAGTCGTCTTGGCCGCAGCGCGCGTCCACGCTGCACGTGACGGCCATCCGAAAGCCCATTCGCCGCCGCCCCATGCGACGCGTTCGCTCGCGTGCTCCATGTGGGACAAGGAGGGCACGCGCGGCGCGCGACCGGCTGCGAATTTCCCATTTTCTCTCTCATTATCGCAAGCTCCCGGAGGTGTTAATTATTTTGCGCAGCCCGGCGCTGGCCCGTGCTAGGACCTTGCCCGGTCGCGCCAATACGCCCTCTTCCGGATGCCGGGTGGCCAGCTCCTCGAGAATCATTGAGAGATTCCGAAGCGCTCCGGCATCGGTGGTTGTTTGCCTTCGTAGGAGAGTCACCGTGGATC
>DATHEQ010000369.1:0-13561 GCA_035318505.1 Polyangiaceae bacterium
TCGCCGAGGCGATCTTGCGCGCGGGACCGCGGAACGATGAAACCGGCAACGCCAGGGGAAAAGGATGAACGGCCACGTCCATGGCCGCCGCGGTCGCCAAGAGCTCATCGCGACCCTCGGGATCGCAAGCAATGCTCGCTGTGACCCCACGCCGATGCTGCACCGCGCAAAGCGTCAAAAGGAACGTCTCTACCCCGGTCATGCCGACATTGCCGAGATAGTGCATCACACGGCCGACGCGGCCGGCTCCTGGAATCACGTTGGGTGGTCTTTTCCCGCTGCCAAGCGAACTCGAGCTTCGTCTATTGCGACGCCTTTACAAACTGTTGGCCGGGACGGCCAATTCGGTCGCAAGGGCGATGATTCCAGCGACTCTCCGATCGCGACCTCTTGTCCGCATTCGAGCGAAACATGGGGGAAAGTCGCGGTCAAGAGGACGATTACAGTTTTGTAATCTAGCACGTATCGCCTCGGATCCGGGATGTGGCCCCGCGCTCCCGAGGTCGCTCCGTCCTCTTCGTCATCGTTCATTCTTGCCGCGGTGCATCGTCGATTGCTGTTATCGCGGAAGGGCGGCAGCGAGAGCAAACGCGAGTATGCTGCGTCCACTTGCAATGCGTCGCCGAGGATTTGCTTACTTATTGCCGCGTCCGCGCCTCGCCCTCTGGCTCGCCGGCCCGCTCTGCACCGCAGCGCTCGGCTGCACCGTCTACTCAGAGCTCGAGGGGCTCACGCGCCCAGAGGCGGGCGCACCCCCAACCGACGGAAGAACTCCCGCGTCTGACGCGAGCGATGGATCGACGTCGTCGGACAGGACCGCCAACGACACCGGAATCAGCGCAGACACGCCGCCTGTCGACAGCGGGAACGACGGGCTTGCCGACAGCGTGTCGCCGCCCATCGATGGCGTGACGCGTGACACGGCCTCGGACGCGTCGGGCGGCAGCGACGTCATGATCGATGTCATCATCTCCGATTCCGCGCCCGACAGGTCCGTCGATGGTGCCGTCGACGTCACCGTGCCCCCTCCTGCGGACGGCAGCGCCGATGTCAAAGTGCCCGATGTGGTCGACGCGGGAGGGCGCCTCGACGCCGACGCCAGCGCTCCGCGCGATGCAGACGGCGGCTCGGGCACCGTCGACGCTCGCGACAGTGGGCCCACATGTTGGGGCGGTACGCCGAGCACGCACGACGAAGACGGCGATGGGATCGTGGACGAGTGCGACAATTGCCCGTCAATCGCCAACGCCAATCAAGCGGACATCCGCGAAGTCAACGCGAGCGCGGTCGCCGATGGCGTCGGTGACGCGTGCGATCCCCGCCCCACCGCGGGGGGCGATTCCATTTTCTTGTTCGACGGTCTGAACTTCACGAGCTTGCCCGCCGACTGGACCAACATCGGAGCGGGGAGCTGGACCGCGTCGGGGGCTTCGGTCACGTCGCCCGGAACCGACGTTGGACGGGAGCTTGCTCGCAACTTCCCAAGCGACCTAAGCAACTACCTCGCGGAAACGGCTTTCACGTTCACCGCCGTCACCACCGACGGCAGCTCCAACCTGCCGTTTCGCATCGACACCGCCAGAAATGGATGGCGCTGCGTGGTGGGAGGGAAGAACGGAGTCGGGCAGTTTTTCTTGAGCAAGGTCACCGCGGGAACGAGCGAAACGACGGCGCCGCAACTCACGATCATCGACTTGCCACAAGTGGGCGACCGCTATCGCGTTCTCGGCGGCGCTTACGAGGACAACATCTACTGCCTGCTGGGAACCGGTGAGCGGCAGGACAGGTCAGACACGGCGACGGTCGGAGAGAGCGGATTTCGCTCGTCCGGAACGACCGCGACCTTCGAATACCTGCTCGTGTACCGGCTCGGCGGAACATTGTGAACGCGCGGTCGTGTAGCGTGATGCGTCGTCGCGTCTACCGCCGTTCGATGCTTGGTTGGGCGAGGCGTTCAATGTGATTAGCTACCGCGGCCCAGAAACGCGGCTATGCTGAGGCGCTGGAATGCGCCGTTGCCGAATCGAAGGCTTTGCGAAGCATCCGTTTTCGTGGTCGACCGTCTTCATCGCTCTGTCGGGTTCGGTCGGCCTTGGCTGCACCACGTATTCCGACGTCGACCTCGACGAGCCGCGCGATTCGTCGACTCCGATGTCCGACGCAACGAAGCCTCCTTCCGACACGACACCAGGTGACACCGCGACGCCGCCCACCGATATGGGTGGAACCGCGGACACCGGCGGCGACATCGACGGCGCTACCAACGATTCGCCCCGCGATACGCCGCGCGAGGTAGCCCCACCAGCCGACACCACCGCGCCCGACGCCGGTGACGATGCATCGATCGATGCCGATGCGGCGGGCGACGTCACGCCCCCTTCCGCCGACGCCGACGCGACGGTGCCTCCTCTGCCCGATGGCGGCCCCGACGGCGGCCCGCGGGACGTGATCGAGGCCGGGCCGCGCGATGCCGACGCTACCGTGCCGCCCGCGGACGCCGATGGCGGCCCGGGGACAGTCGATGTGCGCGACAGCGGACCGACCTGCTGGGGCACGCCGAGCACGCACGACGAAGACAACGACGGCGTCGTCGACGAATGCGACAACTGCCCGTCCGTTTCCAATGCCAACCAAGCGGACGTCTCCGAAATCAATTCGGGCGGCAGTGCCGACGGTGTTGGCGACGCATGCGATCCGCGCCCCAATTCCGGAGGAGACTCGATCTTCTTCTTCGACGGCATGAACTTTACGGCCCTCCCCGCGACGTGGACCAACGTCGGCGTCGGCGGTTGGACGGCTTCGGGAAGTGCCCTCACCCCGACCGGAACCGCCACGGGACAGGAGCTTCAACGCTCTTTCCCGAGCGCCCTCGGTAACTACCTCGCCGAGACGGGGTTGACGTTCACCGCCTTGACGATCAACGGCAGCGCAAGCATCCCCTTTCGCACCGACGCTTCGCGCAACGGCTGGGGGTGCGCGGTTGGGATCAACAACTCGGTCGGCCAAATCGTTTTGACGCAAGTCACGGCGGGAACGGGCGAAGCGAGTCCGACGACGATGAACATCAACGCCCCTCAGGTGGGTAGTCGCTACCGGCTTCTCGCCGGCGGTTACTCCACCAATGTCTACTGCATGCTGAGCAGCGGCGAACGTCTGCCCGCGCGAACGACGAGCAGCTCGACTTCGGGCGAGAGCGGGATCCGCGCGAGCGGGGCGAGCGCGTCCTTCGAATACCTGCTCGTCTATCGACTAGGTGGCACGGTGCCGTAGGCGCACGATGGGCGCTCAGCGTCCAAAATCGACCGCCACGGTGTTGCCGCCGCTCAGCACGACGCCCAATCGCTCGCCGGCCTGGCACGCGTAGCGCCCTGACAGAAGCGCGGCAAAGGCCGCCGCGCCGCCGGGCTCGGTGACCACGCGCAGCTTGTCCCAGAGCGCCGCTTGGGCCGCCCGAATGTCGGTATCGGGCAAGAGGACGACGCGATCGACGTACCGCTTTGCGACGGGAAAGACATTGGCGCCGATGCGCCGCGCGCCGAGCGAGTCGGCGGCGACACCGTCGACATTCACGTCGACCGGTTGCCCGGCTTCGAGCGCTCGCGCCAGCGTGGGCGCGAGGTCAGGCTCCACCCCGACGACCCGCGCGCGCCCGCCGTACCACGAGGCGACCCCGCCGATGAGACCGCCGCCGCCCACGGCAACGAGCACCGTGTCGAGCGCGGGAGCCTGTTCTTCGAGCTCGGCCGCCAAGGATCCGGTGCCGAGCAACGTCTCGATGGCGTCATAGGCGTGCACTTCGAGGGCCCCCGTTTGCAAGGCTCGCTCGTGACTCGCGGCGAGCGCATCGGCATATCGCTCACCGCCGATTTCGAGCGCCGCCTGCTCTCGCCGAATACGCTCGACCTTGGCGGGGGAGGCGATGCGCGGGACGAAGATCTGTGCCTTCTTTCCGAGCCTCCGCGCCGCAAACGCCACCGCAGCACCGTGATTTCCCCCCGAGGCCGCTACCACGCCCGCTTCGGGCACGACGCGCGTCAGCAGGTTCGCGAACGCGCCGCGCACCTTGAAGGAGCCGGAGTGTTGCATGAGCTCGAGCTTCAGAAAAAGCCGGCACGCTGGCAAACCGAAGTCGGCGCCGGACACCTCGAGGACGGGCGTTTTTCGCACGTAAGGGCGTAGCAGCTCCGCCGTTTCGAGGATCGTTTGCCGTGTCAGCTTTTCGGACATGCGCGTATGTTGCTCGAACGGGCGGCGACAGCAAGCGCGTCATTGCCGTCGGGGCCCCAGGCGATCCGAGGCCATGTCGAACGAATCGTTTCTTTACCTCGTGACGCGCGGCCGCAACACGGGACAGCCGCGCGACATCGAGATCTGGTTCGTCGAGCGGGGCCGCTTCTACATCGTGGCCGAGAAGCGCGAGCAAACGCACTGGGTGAAGAACGTGCGCGCCCATGCCGAGGTGTCCTTTTCGGTCGGATCGCGGAGCGATCGCGAGAGCCACGCCAAGCGAACCGCGGCCCGCGCCCGCGTGCTCGACGGCCCAGCCGACACCGGCCATGCCAACGAAATTCGCCGGCTCATGGATGAAAAGTACGGCTGGAGCGACGGGCTCGTCGTCGAGATAGCGCCCGGCGCATGACGCGCCTCGGCGGCGCGGGTGAAACGAGCTTCGTGTCAGCGGAGATGGAAAAGCGCGAGGGGCTCGAACATACCGAGCCCCTCGCGTGAAAAACGTTGCTTTTCTCGTGCGAAGATCAGAACTGGTGTGCTTCGGTCGAATCTTCGAGCGCCAACGTCGACGCTTTTCCGCCCGAAATCACCTCGGCGACCTGGTCGAAGTACCCGGTGCCGACTTCGCGCTGATGGCGCGTCGCCGTGTAACCGTGGCTCTCCGAGGCAAACTCCGCCTCTTGCAGCTCGGAATAGGCCGCCATGCCGCGTTCCTTGTATTTGCGGGCCAGCTCGAACATCCCGAAGTTGAGCGCGTGAAAGCCGGCCAGCGTCACGAACTGGAATTTGTAGCCCATCTTGCCGAGCTCGACTTGAAAGTCGGCGATCGTCTTGTGATCGAGCTTCTTTTTCCAGTTGAACGAGGGCGAGCAATTGTAGGCAAGGAGCTTGCCGGGAAACTTGGCATGCACCTTCTCCGCAAACTTGCGCGCCTGCGCCACGTCCGGCGTCGAGGTCTCCATCCACAGCACGTCGGCATAGGGGGCGTAAGCGATCGCGCGAGCGATCGCGCAATCGACGCCGCCCTTGAGGCGGTAAAAGCCCTCGGGGGTGCGCTCGCTCGACTCGATGAAGGGCCGATCGCGCTCGTCGACGTCGGAGGTGAGCAGCTTGGCACTGTCGGCGTCGGTGCGCGCCACGAGCACCGTCGGGCAGTCCATCACATCGGCGGCGAGGCGCGCCGCGGATAGCGTGCGAATGAATTGGCTGGTGGGCACGAGCACCTTGCCGCCCATGTGACCGCACTTTTTCTCCGAGGCCAGCTGGTCTTCGAAGTGTACGCCCGAGGCGCCTGCTTCGATCATCGCCTTCATCAGCTCGAAAGCGTTGAGCGGCCCGCCGAAGCCAGCCTCCGCATCGGCGATGATGGGAAGAAACCAATCGTGCTCGTGCTTGCCTTCCGCCCGTTCGATCTGGTCGGCGCGCTGCAGCGCCGCGTTGATCTTCTTCACGACGTTGGGCACGCTGTCCACCGGGTAAAGGCTCTGGTCGGGGTACATCTGCCCGGCCGAGTTGGCATCGGCCGCGACTTGCCAGCCGGAAAGGTAAATGGCTTTGAGCCCCGCGCGCGCCATCTGCACGGCCTGGTTGCCGGTGAGGGCGCCGAGCGCCGCCACGTAAGGCTCGTGGTTCAAGAGCTCCCACAGGCGGCGCGCACCCATCTCGGCGAGGGTGTGACGAATGACTACCGATCCGCGCAGGCGCTCCACGTCGGCCTTGGTGTATACCCGGGTAATTCCCTTGAAGCGGTTCGGATCTTCCACGGGATCTTTGGGATTCGAACGATCAAGTGCGTAGGCGACTGACGACGACATGGAGCTCCTCCGTTCTCGCCGATGGGGCGAGCTTATTGAAAACAGTTATCGACTATGTTGCGACAGAACTGACGATTGCTACCGATCACTCGCCGTGTGCGAGCAACCGCTCGTACGCCGGCACGGTGAGGAAATTCTCGAAGTGGTCCGCGAGCGCGAGCTCCTCGAAAAGGGCGCAGGCTTCGCCGAGCAAGCCCGGATGCGCGCCCTTTTCGCTCGCCGTCCAAATGAGCAGAGCGGACTCTTGTCGGATGAGGGCGCGCACACGCGCTTTGGTGACGATCTCGCCGCTATCGAGACGGGCTCCGTGTCTGACCCACTGCCACACTTGCGCGCGCGAGATCTCGGCCGTCGCCGCGTCTTCCATGAGAGAGAAGAGAGGCACGCAGCCGTTACCGCGGAGCCAAGCCTCGAGATAGAGAATCCCGACGCGGATGTTATGGCAGAGGCCACCCTCGGTGCGGTGCCCGCCGGGAACGGCGAGCAGATCGGCGGCGGAGACGTTGACGTCTTCGCGCTTGTTGTCGATCTGATTCTTCGTCTTCATGTGCTCGTCGAAGACGCTGCGGGCGAGGGGGATGAGGCCCGGATGCGCGACCCAGGTGCCGTCGTGACCACTCGTCACCTCGCGCAGCTTGTCGGCGCGTACCTTGCCGAGAGCCGCGTCGTTGGCCGCTTGATCGCCCTTGACCGGGATCTGCGCCGCCATCCCGCCCATGGCGTGAACGCCGCGACGATGGCAGGTCTTGATGAGAAGCTCGGTGTAGGCCTTCAAAAAGGCCTTGTCCATCGTGACCTCGCCGCGATCGGGCAAGAGGGCCGCGCTGTCGTTCTGCAGCTTCTTGATGAAGCTGAAGATGTAGTCCCAGCGACCGCAGTTGAGACCTGCCGAGTGCTCGCGCAGCTCGTAGAGGATCTCGTCCATTTCGAAGGCCGCGGGCAGCGTCTCGATGAGAACCGTCGCGCGGATGGTCCCCACGGGCACGCCGAGCGCGTGCTGCGCATAGACGAAAACATCGTTCCAGAGGCGTGCCTCGAGATGACTCTCGAGCTTGGGGAGATAGAAGTACGGCCCCGTCCCGCGCTGCCGTAGCTCGCGCGCGTTGTGAAAGAAGTACAGCCCGAAATCGAAGAGCGCTCCCGGCACGGGGCTTCCGTCGACTTCGAAGTGCTTTTCGGAAAGGTGCAGACCGCGCGGCCGGACGAAGAGTGTCGCCGGACGATCGCAGAGCTCATACGTTTTGCCCGTCTCGGGGACGGCGTAGCGGATGGTGTGCCGCACCGCGTCCATCAAGTTGATGTGACCCTGGATCAGGTTGTCCCAGGTCGGTGCCGTCGCGTCCTCGAAATCGGCCATGAACACGTTGGCGCCGGAATTCAACGCATTGATGACCATCTTGCGGTCGACCGGCCCCGTGATCTCCACCCGCCGGTCGAGAAGATCGGCCGGGAGAGGGGCCACCGACCACGAGCCTTCGCGAACCTCGCGGGTCTCGGCGAGGAAGGTCGGGCGCTGGCCACGGTTGAATGCGTCCTGCCGGACCTCGCGAGCCGCCAAGAGGTCGGCGATGCGGGCCGAAAACCGGCGGTGAAGCTCCGTGACGAAGTCGAGCGCGGGCTGCGTGAGGACCCTGTCGTACCCGGACTTAGGTCGCGGAGCAGCGGCAGGCCCGGCTGTTTCGATGGAGTGCGCAGTGGTCATGAGTTGCAGCTTGAGGTCCCGCATGCCCCTTCGTCAATCGAGTAAACGGTCCCATCTTGTGCGGGGTGTAGTGCAAAGTCACGCACACGGGGTAAAGTTGTAAATCTTGTCAATTTGAGACAACGTAGTACTCGACAAGGCCGTTTTGGCGCATCATTCCAAACGAATACTGGGGAGAAGCCGAAGGCGCGAGCATGACGACGCGAGACAAACCGCAGCGACTCGGGGCCAAGGTCCGCGCCTTGCGCCGCCGCGAGAACCTGAGTCAGGCCGACCTCGCGGCGCGACTCGATATCTCACCCAGCTACCTGAACCTCATCGAGAACAACCATCGCGCCCTGCCCGCACCCTTGCTCATTCGGCTGGCGCAGCTCTTCGGCGTCGAGCTGCATAGCTTTGCGGTGGACGAGGATGGCCGACTTTCGGCGGGTCTCTTCGAGGCCCTCGCCGATCCCATGTTCGAAAACCAAGACGTTCTGCAGAACGAAGTGCGTGACCTGGCGTCCGACAGTCCCGCGATCGCGCGGGCGTTCCTGGCGCTCTATCGCACTTTTCAGCAGACGCGCGAGTCCGCCGCGAGTCTCTCAGCCCGTCTTTTCGAAGGGGAAAGGCAACCCGGGGTCGAGCTTTCGCACGTGTCGTCCGAAGAAGTTTCCGACCTCATTACCCAGCACTCGAATTACTTCCCCGAGCTGGAGAAGGCGGCCGAACAGCTCTGGGAACAGGCGCAGCTTCGCGGCGACGACATTTACCCTCGCCTCACCCGCCACCTGAAAGAGGTGCACGGCGTCAAAGTGCGTATCGCGCGCGCCGGCACCGACGCGACCGAGCTGCGTCGCTTCGACCCCGAGAAAAGGGCGCTCGTGTTGTCCGAGCTCTTGCCGACACGATCGCGCAAAATGCAGCTCGCCTGCCAAATCGGTCTTCTCTCGCAGGGGCGCGTCATCGATCGCTTGACGGACAGCCCTGTTCTCACGACGGATGAATCGAAGAGCCTCGCGCGCGTCGCGCTCGCCAACTACTTCGCGGCCGCCGTTCTCATGCCGTACGAGCCTTTCCTCAAAGCGTGCCGCGAGCAGCGCTACGATCTCGACATCATCGGACGGCGGTTCGTGGTCGGGTTCGAGCACGTTGCTCATCGAATGACGACGCTGCGCCGGCCGCGCGACGAAGGTGTGCCTTTTCACATGATCCGCATCGATGTGGCGGGCAACATCTCCAAGCGGTTTAGCGCCTCCGGCATTGCGCTTCCGCGTTTCAGCGGCGCTTGTCCGCGCTGGAACATTTTCGCCGCGTTTTCTACGCCGGGCATGATCCGCATCCAGCTGTCGCGCATGCCGAACGGCGGCGCATACTTCTGCATCGCGCGCACGGTGCAGGCTGACAGTCACGGTTTTCATGCGCAGCCGCGCATTCACGCGATCGGCCTCGGGTGCCCCGCCACCCGCGCACACGAGATGGTCTATTCCGACGGGCTCGATCTCGACAACCTCGATTCGGCAGTGCCGGTAGGCGTCACTTGCCGCCTCTGCGAGCGCACCGATTGTGAACAGCGCGCGTTTCCCTCGCTCCGTCATCAGCTGCGGATTGACGCGAACGTGCGCGGCGTTTCACTTTACGCCAACGCCGCCCGCGAGCAGCCGCTCTCGCCATCGGAGCCGCCGCTCAACGCCACCGCTACGACGCGCTCGGGCTGACCGGAGCCCGGACGGCGCGCTCGGTGACAGGGCTCGCCACGAGTTCGGACGCGGCCAGCGCCGCGTCCCCTGACCGCGCTGCTCGGCTGATCCGAGAATTTGCTCGTCTGGTCAGATCAGCAGGCGCCAGAGCAACAAGACCCCGATCTGTTCGCAAAATCGCGCAAGAGTAGCGCTATGCTGGGCCGCCCCGCACCGACGGGTCCACCCCTTTCGCCCTTTCGGGCGGAGTGCGCCACTTCCGCCGCCCATCATGCACCCGCTTGCTCGCCGCGTTGCACTTCTTCTCTTCGGATCCGGAACCTGTGCGCTCATCTACGAGATCGCCTGGTTTCGCGAATTTCGCCTGGTCTTCGGCGCCTCCACTGCGGCCAACGCCGCCGTGCTCGCCGTGTTCGTGGGAGGCCTCGGCGTGGGCGGCCTGGTGCTCGGTAAGTACGCCGATCGCGCCACGCGACCCATCCTGCTCTATGCAAAGCTCGAGATCATCGCCGCCGCGTTGGCGGCGCTGACCCCCGCCTTCCTCTGGGTCACGCGCAAGGCATACATCGCCGTCGGGGGGAGCGCCGCGGTCGGTCCCGTCGGCGCCACCGCGCTTCGCCTGGCTCTGACGATGGTCGTGCTTTTCGCGCCGACGTTCGTGATGGGGGGCACCTTGCCCGCTGCAGCGCGTGGCATCGAGACCGAAGGGGACACGCGCCGGCGCAGCGTGGGGCTGCTCTATGGGTGCAACACGCTCGGCGCGGTGTTCGGGTGCGTGCTCGCCAATTTCGTGCTGCTCGAAGCGGTCGGCACCCGCTCCACGCTGTGGATCGCGGCTGCCGCCAATCTTGTCATCGCCCTTGCGGCACGGTCGATGGGGCAAAGCATGCCCGCCCTCGCGCCTTCCAGCGCGACCGTGAAGATCGCGGACAGCGTGACGACCTCGGACGGCGCGCCGAAGGAACCCGAGGCAGAGCTCTCGCCCGCCTTCGTTCTGGGCGCTTCAGCGGCCGTTGGTTTCGCGTTCTTTCTCATGGAGCTCGTCTGGTACCGCATGCTGGGGCCGCTGCTGGGCGGAACGGTGTTCACGTTCGGCATCATCTTGGCAGTGGCGCTCTTCGGGATCGGCCTCGGCGGCGCTTGCTATGCCTTCTTCGGAGCCAACCGCCAAGCGACGCTCGGTGGGTTCGCACTCACGTGCTTGCTCGAAGCCTTCTTCATCGCACTGCCCTACGCCCTCGGCGATCACATCGCCACGATCGCCCTGCTCCTTCGACCGCTCGGGGTGATGAAATTCACCGGCCTCGTGCTGGGGTGGACGATGGTGACGTCGCTCGTCGTCCTGCCGGCGTCGTTCGTGGCCGGAGTACAGTTTCCGATGCTGATCGCGCTACTCGGACGCGGTCGGGATCGCATCGGTGCGCACACTGGGCTCGCCTATGCAGCCAACACGGGAGGCGCCATTGCCGGAGCGCTGGCTGGGGGATTCGGCCTATTGCCCGCGCTCACGGTCTTGGGCAGCTGGCGCCTCGTCGCCTGGCTTCTCGGGATCCTCGGCGTAGCGGCGGGTCTTTCGGTGATGCGGCGATCGACGTCGTGGTTCGCACCGCTCTCGTCGGTCCTCTTGGGCGCGATCGTCATTTTCCTACTCGAGGCGGAAGGGCCCACCGCCGTGTGGCGTCATGGTCAAATCGGGGTGGGGCGCGCGCCTGCCATGGCCACGGCATCCCGCAACAACTACCGGCAATGGAAAAACATGATCCGCCGCGCCATCAAGTGGGAGCGCGACGGAGAAGAGAGCACCGTCGGTCTCGATGGTCGTATGGGCTGGGCCTTCATCGTCAATGGCAAAAGCGACGGGCACGCGCGCATCGACGCACCGACGCAGGTCATGGTCGGACTTCTCGGCGCCCTCTTTCACCCGGGTGTCAAGCGCGCCATGGTCATTGGCCTCGGGACGGGCAGCACCGCCGGATGGCTCGGCGCGCTTCCCGGCATCGAGAGGGTCGATGTGGCCGAGCTCGAGCCGGCGGTCCTTCACGTCGCCGAGCAGGCCTCGATGTTCAATCACGATGCGCTCAACAATCCCAAGGTGCATGTCGACATCGGCGATGCGCGGGAAACGCTGCTCACGAGCCACGACACGTTCGACATCATCGCGTCGGAGCCTTCCAACCCGTACCGCGCCGGCGTAGCGAGCCTCTACACACGCGAATATTACCAAGCCATCCGCAATCGGCTGGCGCAGGACGGCATTTTCCTGCAATGGCTTCAAGCCTACGACGTCGACAACCAAACGGTGCGCACCGTCTACGCCACGCTCGGTTCGGTCTTTCCCGAAGTCGAAACGTGGGAGCTCGAAGTCAACGATCTTCTGCTCGTCGCTTCCCGCAAGAAGATCAACCACGACATCGGTCAGATTCGCGAGCGCCTCAAGCAGGAGCCCTTCCGGTCGGCGTTCGCTTCGGCGTGGCGCGCCGTCGACGCCGAAGGTGTCTTCGGCCATTTCATCGCGCGCGGGTCGCTCGCCAAGGCGATAACGTTCGTCGACAAAGACGAGCTCAACACCGACGATCGCAACATCATCGAGTTCGGCTTTGCGCGCAGCACCAGAGCGTCCGGCGAAGCGCAGACCCTGCGCGCAGAAGAGATGCGCGAAGTG
Organism: Polyangiaceae bacterium; assembly: GCA_035318505.1. GTDB lineage: Bacteria > Myxococcota_A > Polyangia > Polyangiales > Polyangiaceae > DASWDH01. The sequence continues at coordinate 12,088 of DATHEQ010000369.1, forward strand.
GCCCGATCGCGAAATGAGCACCGTCCCGCCGAGCTCGAAAAGGAGCTCGATTGGGATCGGGTCACCGACGAGTGGATTGGATTTCGTGCGGCCGAAGGCAATCCAACGCACTCGGCCCGCGTCCCCGATCGGCAGCGACCCCTCGCGGCTGCATACGAGACTTTTCTGGGCGGTCGCCTGCACGAAACCGTGCGAGCGTTTCGCGCGCTGGGACGCGAGCCCGCGAGCCCCACCGAGCTCGCCATGCTGGCCGAATCCATTGCCGATGGCGGCGACGAGACCGCCTCGCCCTACATCGAGCGCCTGCGCGAGATGCAACCGACCGAAGCGGCCGCCATCCTCGGGCGATTGCGCTTTCGCCAGGAGAGGCACACCGAGGCTGCTTACGCGCTCGAAGCTGCCTTCCGCGGTTATCGTACCGACGCCTGGGCGTGGCCGATCATCATGCAGCACGCGCTCGAAACCGCGAGCCACCTCATCGCCCGCGATCCGAGCTCGCTCAAGATTTTCCGCCCCTCCCTCGAAGAGCCCTTCGTCGGCCTCATGCTCGACGAATCGCGACGCGAGCTTTTGCTAAAGCTCGCGGTGGCGCGTGATCCCGATGCGACCTGCGCGCAGGCGCTCACCAGCTACGAGCCGCATCCGCTGTGGCAGCAGCCAGTGCTCTCGTGGCGGGCGCGATGCTACGAGATGCTCCATCACGCCGAGGCAGCTCGCGCCGTGCAGGAACGCGACGAGTTCGATCAAAACGAGCCGGCCGGCATCAACGATACGAACCGTCTCGTTCGCGGCGGGCAGTGACGTCAGTCCGTCCCCAAGAGGTCGCGGCGCGGCGGTATCCACGAAGGGACGGCGGCGGGACATGAGCTCGGCCTACGTTCGATGCGCACGTCCGAGAAATCGAGACCTGGGCTCCGGTCGTAGCGAAGATCGCCGATGATGAGCGTCTCGTCGTCGGCGATAGCCCAATAAGGAGCGCGCAGAAAGCGCAGTAGCGCCGCTGCCTGGCAGTTGTCGTGATAGAGGGCGACCAGCTCGGCAAGGGGCGCCACGTACTCGCCACGCCAATGCACGTGCCCCGTGTCGGCAGTCGAGCTCGCCGAAAAATGCGCTGTGGAGTGCTCTTCCGTGTCGGGACACCTCTCGACCGGATAAAGCGCAGGCCAGGTGGCCACGGTGGCGCGCCGGGCAATGTAATCGCCGCGTCGCTCGACGGTGAGCGCCGTAAAGCACAGCGGGTTGGCCGGCAGGGGCGTCACGATGACGTCGAGAAGCGCGGCGTCCCGATGCAGCGCGTCGGCAACGGCCGCGGTAGCGACGCTCGAGGCGGCAAAGAACGACGCCGCGACGACGAGGCATGTTCCGACGCCGACCAGCGCACGCACGCGCGGGAGGGCGCGCCATGACGCGCCTGTGCACGCCAGGGTGAGGACCGCGACCGCGAGGGCCATCGGCGTCGGCACGAATCGAACAT
>DATHEQ010000370.1:0-6126 GCA_035318505.1 Polyangiaceae bacterium
CGAACCGGCTGCACCGCCGCCGTGATCACTCGGTGGCGTTGCGGAACAGGCGGAGACGAAGGCAGCGAGAACGCACAGCGACCGCGCGTTCCTGGATCCTACAGTTCGAGTCATGAGAACCGGAGTGCGGTCGGCGGTCCCACTTAGCTCAAAAAAGGACAACGCATCCGATCGCGTCGCCTGCAATGCGATCAAAGACGGAAAATTGCGGTGCCACTCCGATTCCGCCGTCAGGCGCGACCGCGCGTCAGTCGACCGATGCGCGGCGCCAGGAAGAAGAGCGCGACCGCGGCCGCCGTCGCAATGACAAAGACGAGGAGAAAGAAATCCGCCTGCCCCCCCAGCAGGCGAAAGACCGCGCCCCGTTCGATTTTCTCGACCTGCCCGGCCAGCAAACCAGCCGATAAATTTCCGAGCGCCAGGGACACGAACCAAGCTCCCATGAGCAACGACGCGAACCTCGGCGGCGCGAGCTTGCTCACGAGCGCGAGTCCGACCGGCGAGACGCACAGCTCGGCCCCGGTCTGAAGGACGTACGTCGCCAGGAGCCACAGGGGGCTCACGCGTACGCCTCGATCGGAAAACCACGCGGCGATCACCATGACGCCGAAGCTCGCGGACATCAGCATGAGCCCGCCGGCAAACTTGATCGCCGTCGAAGGCTCGCGACCTCGCGCGGCGAGCCTCATCCACAGGGCGGCGAACGCAGGGCCGAAGACGACGATCCCGAGCGAGTTGATGGCTTGAAAGTGCGACGTCTTGATCTCACCGCCGAAGAGGAAGCGGTCGGTGCGCTCCTTCGCGAAGAAGGTGAGCGAAGAACCGGCTTGCTCGAACGCAATGAAGAAAAGCACTGAAAAAAGACACAGAATGAAGATGGCGGCGATGCCATTTTTCTCGTCGCGCGAAAGCGGCGCGAGAGGTGCACCGAGCGTACCGGCGACGCTCCCGCGCGGCTCGGCGCGACGCGGAGGCCGACGGCCCACTTCTTCGCCCAAGTACCGCCGCCGGAGCAGCACGTAGAGGGTCGTGCCGAGCACCATGCCCACACCCGCCGATGCGAAACCCCAATGCCACCCGAACCGCTCGCTCTCCGCCAGCGATCCGCACACGAGGGGCCCGAGCAGCGCGCCCGTGTTGATGCCCATGAAGAAAATGGTGAACGCGCTGTCGCGACGGCCGTCCGCTTCGCGAAAGAGTTGCCCGACCATGGTCGAGACGTTCGGCTTGTGGCAGCCCGTGCCGAGAATGACGAGCCCGAGCCCACAGAAGAACGCCGCTCGCGCCGGGACAGCCAAGCAAAAATGGCCGGACGCGATGAGCGCGCTCCCAAGCAGCACGGCCCGATGCGTTCCCAGGAATCGGTCGGCCAGGTAGCCGCCCAAGAGCGACGAAAGGTAAACGAGCCCCGTATAAAAGCCGTACAGCGTGGCGGCATCTGCTTTGGACCAGCCCCATCCGCCGTCGTTGCTGATCAAAAACAGCACGAGAAACGCGCGCATCCCGTAATAGGAAAAACGCTCCCACATCTCCACGCCGCAAAGGAGGTAGACACCCCTCGGTTGCGGGTGAGACGCAGATGGCGCAGCGCCCGTAACGCTCATCGCCTGGCTAACGCGGCTCGGCTCTCAGTTCTTCTTCATCTCGGCGAGTCGTGCCTTGAACTCCGCCACGTTCGTTTTGTCGATCACCTCGACGCCGGTGTCGATCACCTTGTCGGCGGGCAGCGCGCCCTTGGCCGTCTGCCCTTTGGTGGCGAGCTCGTGCATCCATTTGCTCGAAAGGTACCCAAACTGAAACGGCTTCTGCACGACCGTGACTTGAATCGTTCCCGCCGCGATCCCGCTCAACGTGCCCTCTTCTTCGTCGAAGACGGCGGCCAGCACTTTGCCCTTTTTGCCGAGAGCTTCGAGCGCGGCGGCGATGGCGGGCCCGTTGTAGGACCAGAGCCCGACGGCCATGGCCAGATCGGTGTGGGCGTTCACGATGTCCTCGACGTTTGATCGTGCCTTGGCGCGGTCGGTGTTGTCTTCCCGCTTGTCCACGATCTCGATCTTCTTGGGTGTGACGACGTCCTGTACGCCGCGCAGGCGCTCCTTGGCGTTGTCGGCGGCGAGCGTGCCCACGAACACCGCGATCTTGCCGCCGTTGGGGAGGAGCTTGACGATTTCGCCGCCCAGCACTTTTCCCGCCTCGTAATTGTTCGTCCCGATATAGAGGAGGCGGTTCGACTTGGGAGCATCGGAGTCGAACGTGATGAGGTTCGTCTTTGCGGCCGCCTTGTTGATGACGGGCACCTGATCGCTCGGCGCGTTCACGCTGAGAGCGATGGCGTCGTAGCCTTGGCTGACCAGCGTTTCGAGAATTTGGTTTTGCTCCGAGAGCGTGCCGTTGGGGGGCATCTTGACGTCGACTTGGACGTTGCCCTCCTTTTCGTATTTGTGGACGCCGGCAGTCGCGATTTTCCAGAAGTCGGAGGTGTTGTTCGTGACAAACGCGACCTTCAGCGCTTTGCCTGAACCGGACCCTCCGCGATCGCACGCCACGATCGTGAGGGACGCGAGCAAGACGGACACGAACCACTTGCGACCAGCCTGGGGCGGCCTCTCCATATTCACGGCTTTTCTCCTTCGTTCAGTGCACAACGCCGACCAGAGGTCGACCGCCTCGCGGCGATTGTCGATTGGCGACACCAGTTCTCACCACCGGCAAGCGGCGCAATCCTAGCACTAGTGCATCGGCTCTTCGCCATACCAGATCGCGATCGAACGCATCGACGCAGACGGTGACATGACGAAGACGGCCACGTAAGATGCGGCGTCGACGGCGTCGGATTCGTCGGGGACAACAGCCGGGAGGAGGGCGCGTTGCTGGTCGTTGCATCGAGTTTCGCTTGGTCGGTCAAGCGGTTGAGGGTGGCTCTCGCCGCTCGATGATCGATCCGCGAGAATTTAACAGCGTCAGTGTGCGCGCCGCACGTCGCCGGCCCCAAACCGTGCGCAATTACCTCGTCGAGAGCGCAGCGGAACGCGCCGGAGTGCGTCAATCGAGTTTCGATTCGCGGGCGGAGGGCGATTTATTTCCGCATCTGTCATTTTGCTGACCCACAACGTGACCCGCATCCCACTTTTACGTCCTATTGGTGTCGTTTCCCCGAGTCCGAGCGAATTTCGGACGGAAAGGGTGGAGTCCATGAGGTCATCCATTCGCTTTGCGCCCGTTTTGGTTGGTATTTGTTTTGGCTGCGCTATCGGCTGCGCTATTGAAGACGCCGGGCACGGGACGGGTGGCACGAAAGGGAGCGGCGGGTCTGACCCGACGGGAAGCGGGGGCACCACGACGACGACCGGCACCGGAGCGGGCGGCGATCCCACGGGCGCCGGCACAACCACGACCGGCACCGGCGGTTCGACCACGACCGGCACCGGCGGCACGACGGGTACCGGCGGCGCCACGACGACGACCGGCACCGGCGGCGCTACGACGACGACGGGCACCGGCGGAGCCGGGGGTACGGGCGGCGCGACAACGACGACGACGGGAACTGGCGGCGCTGCGGGCGCGACGACAACGACGACTGGCACGGGTGGCGCCGCGGGCGCCACGACCGGCACCGGCGGCAAAGGCGGTGCCGCGGGTACGGGCGGCACCGGCACGGCGGGCACCGGAGGCGCAGTGGACGCGGGCTCGAAGGGCGGCGCCGCGGGCACCGGCACCGGCACGGACGCGGGTGGCCCGCTCATCGATGTGGCCAAGCCGCTCAACGGCTTCTTGTTCACGGGGCTGTGTTTGCGTGATACCGAAGCATCCGTATGTGCGACGGTCAGCGGTTCGTGCCCGGCTGCAGTACCCAGCGATCCCGCTCTCAGCGGCGCGTTGACGACCAACAAGACGGTCACCTTGGGCGGGACCATGGGCACGCCGTACACGATCACGCTCCACGTTCAGGGCGAAGTCGAATCGAAGAAGTACGGCGGCATGGACCAGAACGACACCGCACAATCACCCAAGGCGGATGGCTTCTGCGTGGGCGGCACGCCCGTGAGCACCGATGCCTACAACGTGTACCTGATCCGCGTCACCAACCCCGGGTCCACGACGAAGACCGACTATTTTCTCAACTCCCTCGAGAAGCCCGGCGTCTCCAACCACACGACCTACGGCATCGACTACACGGCCAAGATCCAGGCGCAGGGTGGCGCAAGCATCAAGCTGGTCGCGGCAGACTCCAACTGCAGCATGATCAAAAATTGCGGTCCCCAGGTGAGCGGCACGACATGCCTCGCCCCGATCACGATGATGGGCATCGAGCCCGAGGCCATTTCGCTCAATCCGACCTTCAATTTCACTGCGCCCTACAATGGCCAGTGGATCGTGACGACCGTGAAAGACGTCACGAGCCCCTGAAAGACGATCGACATCTGTCGACATGAATGCCCATGTCTGGGACAGCTGTGATGTTTGAACCGCCCGCGGTACGCCGCGGGCATGACTGCCCCTTCTGGCGCCATGTCGCGAGGTGGTTGCGTGAGAATTCAGAGCTCGTTGGTGCGTAGCGGCATGCTGTGCGGCCTCTCGCTCGTTGCGTGCCTCCTCGGGACGCGACCAGCGGAAGCCGAGGTGACGTTGGTCGAAAATAACGGCTTCAGCTTTTTCATCGATGGCCGGATCAACGTGTTCATCAGCCAGGGCGTCGGCGACGACTTCCCCCAGCCCACCCCCAATCTCAACCCGACGCCAACCGGCACGCCGGCGCCCCAACATGCGGTGGTCGGGTCCGGCCAGCCCTTTACCGCCGGCTACTCGAACGACCAGGGCAACACGGGCGGGAAGTACTCCGCGATGCGGATACGAAGCGGCTTTTTGGGCAGCATCCTCGCGCTCGGCGTCAAAAAGAACGTTTCCGAAACGACCACGGCCAAAGGCTACATCTCGCTGTGGGGCACCGCGCAAGCGTTTGCGCGAGATCGGGTGCAGGACTTCGGTCAAAGCACTTCGAAAAGCTTCGACGTGCGCGAAGGCTTCGTCCAATTCGAAGGGCCGTGGGGCAGCGTGACCGCGGGGCGCCAAAATGGAATTTTGGGCGGCATCTCGACGGAAATCGACTTCCTTTACGGCCACAACTTCGGGCTCGGCCTCCCTTGCGTCGATAACTATTTTCCCACGTGCGGTCACATTGGTACCGGCGCACTTGGTCCCGGAACCTCGCCCGGATTCGTGTACGCAACGCCATCCCTCGCTGGCGTCAAGCTGCGGGCAGGTGTTTACGATCCTGTGCGTCTGCTCGGCGTCTGGGAGCGTGTTTCGTACGTACGCCCCGAGGGAGCGCTCATGTACGAGCAGCGGTTTTCGCCGGCGTTCATGGTGAAGGCGCAGGTCGAGGGGATGTACCAGCCCATGGCGATCCTCGGGACCGACAGGACCGACAAGGTCTGGGGCGTTTCGGGGGGCGCGCGCATCGAGGCTGGTCCCTTGCGTCTCGGCGCTTCTGCCTTTCGCGGAAAAGGGCTGGGCGTCTACCAGGCGCTTCAAAATTCATCGTCCTCATTCAACAACCAAACCAAGAACCTTCGCACGTTCACGGGCCTCTACGCGCAGAGCGCCTTGGTGTTCGGTCCTCTGCAAGTGTCCTTGGGCGCGGGCAGAGTGCTCGACGACCAGCTCGACGAAGACAAGATCGACGCGAGCGCTAGCGGGCTAAAGACGCAGACGGGGGCGTCGCTCGGTGTCTATTACCGGTTGACCGACAACTTGGTGCTCGGAGCCGACTACTTCCGATTCCAAACGGATTGGTGGGGCGCCCCCAACTCGACGTTGGACGACATGGGCAATGTCGTGATTCTGGGGGGCGTGTTGACGCCCGAAAAGCAGGTCATTCACTTCATCAACACCGGTGTCACGTTCCACTGGTAGCCCGCTTCGACCTGAACGGATTCTTGTGGACTGAGGTCAAATTTCTCGAGGTGATCGCGTGAACATCCTGAACAAACTCAAGTCGAACGGCGCGTGCCTCGGGCTAGGGGTGGCGATTTCGGTGTTTTGGAGCCGCAACGCTACGGCCGAGGTGACGCTCTTCGAAAAGGATAACTGGACCTTTTCCTTCGACGGGCGTGTCAACGCATTCCT
>DATHEQ010000371.1:0-19613 GCA_035318505.1 Polyangiaceae bacterium
CGCGTAGATATTGGCGCTTATCTCCCCGCTCGAGAGGACCATCTCGTCGGCGCTCGCCACGTAGATCCGCGTCGCACTCGGGCGGTTCGTGTCCCCGATTTTGGCGCCACCGATCGAAAGATGCCCGCGGATGAACCAATCGAGCTCCGCCTCGGGCCCCACGACCACGAGTTGGGACGCGTCCGACAAAGTGACGTCGCCATCCACGAAAATTGCGGTGCGTCCCGAGATCGTGAGTTGGAGGGAGCCAGGACCGCCGATGGAGTCGAACCGGAACCGGCCGCAGGGCACGGGAAAGTTGACGGTACCGGTCACGTTGACGAGCGCGGAGGGGTCGATGCCTTGCGCGACATTGTCGGTTTTTTCGGCGCCGAGTGTTTCCATCATGGCAACGTCGAGACGCTGGTCGCAGGCGCAAGGATCGCCGACAGTGAAGGCGGTGGGGATCTGCGCGCCGGAGATGAAAGGTGGGGGACCTATGCCGATGAGGCTCCCCGCAGATCCGGTGTAGAGATTGCCGCCGATGGTCACGATGCCCCAATAGCCGACGTTGGATACGAGCCAGGTGTCGCGCGCAACACTCAGTTGAGTATAGATATTTGCGCGCCCCGCTAGGCGCAAATCACCGCGCACGTCGAGACCACCGGTTACCGTGGGGGTTCGTGCCGTGCCGGCCACGGTGAGGCTTCCTCCGATATTGGAACGGGCAGACGGATAATTCCCCCCGATGCCAACCGGCGCCCCGGCACTTACGGGACTCTTGTCCGCGGCCGACGAATCGAAGCTCACAGTGGAAAGTACGGCGGCGAAGTTGAGGTCTTCGCAGGTGCACAGGGCATGCGTGAACGTGTGCGCCGCGAGCTGCCCCGCGCAGGCGTTGCCCGTTTCACCGTTCACGCGCCGCACCGCCAGGATGGGACCGGTCGCCTCACACGTCGGCGGCGGCCTACTATCGACGGGAGGCGGTGGAATGACGACATCGTCGACCGCTACATCCGGGCGCGGTGCTTCGCTGTCGATCGTCAGGGGTGCGTCACGCTCGATCGAAACGTCGGCGCGCGGCGCGATCGCGTCTTCTACCGGCGGCGAACCCGAGTCGGGCACTTTCGAGGTCGCAACCAGGTCGTCGCCTTGGCGGCAACTCGCCAGCACCACTAACGCGGGCTGAACCCAAAAAAAAAGCGTCTAGCGAGGCTAGGATACATCGCGGGCACGTTGCGGCGTCTCTCCACGTTGAAGTGGCATAGACCGACATGGAAGGGTGGATCTATTTGCAGCGCGCGGCACGTGGGCGCGCGCCTTCAGCGTGAAAGTACTCGCATTTCTACCAAATACCACACCGCCTCGGCCAGGCGCATCGCGTCATTCCCCCCACACCTGGAGGGCGGCCGCGGTAGGAGCATCGATGGTGGCGGGTTCGCGCGTCGGTTTGTGTTTTTGAGCGGCCGCTTCGGCGTCGTAGGCCATACGAAAGAGCAACGTCGCGGCGCGCGGCATTCTTTCCATGCGGTCATTGCCGCAGGTTGGATCCGAAACGGTATCGCAGAGCGCCGGGAGCTTGCCGGCCGTGCCAGATAAAATCAGGTCGCCCAAGCGAAGCGAATAATGCCGGCCGAGCGTCGCCGGGAGCGCGCGACCGCCGGGCAGCGCGATACCTGCGGCGGTGGTGAAGAGGTCGACACCTTCGAAACCTTCCGGGACAGGCAAGCGCAGCGCATCGAGCACCGTGCGCGACAAGTCGGTCATGCCGGTGGGAAGCTGCACCGCTTTTCCAGCGAGTGCACCGCCGGGAAAGTGAACCCACATCGGAACGTGTAGGACGTCCTCCGTCGGTTCCTCGCCATCACCGAAGGGGGCGCGGTGATCCGAGCTCGTCGACAGATCGCCGGTGACGATGAAGAGCGTCTTGTCCCAGAGGTTGGCCTTCTTGATGGCCTCGATGAAATGCCCGAGGGCGCGGTCTTGGCCGGCGAGCGCAGACTCATAGATGGCCCACATACGGGTGCGATCGCTCTCGTTGAGACGGAAGCGGGAATGTTTGGCGCGCGCGCGCGCAATGAGCTCTCCCGCGCGCCGCGGCTCCATCGTGCCGGAGTACTCGATGGGGGGAAGCTTGGCGGCTTCGTTGAGCGTGACGTCCCACGGCGGGTGCCCGCCCCTCGCGTGAACCACGACGAGAGCGCGCGCCTCCTCCGTTTTCATGCGATCGGACGTCCACTTGGCGGCCTCGGTGATCGGCGCGACGGCGGGGGCTCCTTCGACCGGTGAGTAGGCGGCATACCGATCCCAACCGCGGCCAAAGCCGAAGGCTTCGAAGGTCGTGGGGCAGCCCGAGAACATCGCCGTCTGCACGCTGCCGTCGCGAGCCGCCACGCTGAGCGTGGTCAGCCCAGCCGCCAAACGCGCCCCGCCGTCCTCGAGACCATGCGCGCGCGGAGACAGACCCGTGAGCAGCGACGCGACGACGCCGGCCGTGACGGTGGTCGGCGACCGGTGCGCCTCGAAGGTCGTACCTGATCGCTGCAGCTCGGCCAGCGCTGGATAGTTCCCCAAGCTGCCGAGCCGCGCGCGATCGATGCCCGCCATGACGACGACGACGGCGAGTCGCGCCGAGGGGAGCACGTCCGTCGCCTCCGTGGCTAGGTACAACGTGGGGTCCCCGAACAAGAGGCGACTACCGGGGGTTCCACCTCTCGATTGCAGCTCGAAGGTCACGATCTTACCGGCCATCGAATCGAGCTCGACGTCGACGGGCGACCACGCGGCGTGGTCGCCGCCTTTGACCTGCTCGGTGTGAAGCACGATCGATGGCTCGCCGTCGCGGCTGGCGACAATGGCGCTCTCGCCGACACCCTGACCTTCGAATCCGAGCAAAGCCTTGAACCGCGCGCCGGCGGGGACGAACGTCGTGCATCGCACAGTAGACGCCGCGCGCAACGCGACCGACCGGTGGGGCACGCCACCGAGCGGAACGTTGGCGATGATTTCGTTCTGCGTTGGGGGAGCGTAGGTTCGCGCGTCTTCGTCTTCTTCCGCGGTCCCGGCTCGCACCCAATCGACCTCGGCGAGAGCCTCGGCCTGTGCGCGGGCCGCTCCGCTGAATCGAATGTCGATGCTGTGGGTCCCCGCGGGGACGGGAGCAGGGGTGGGACGCGTGCTCAAGATGCGCGCCTGGCCACGAATGAGGAACACCGAGCCGAGCGGTTTTCCATCGAGCTCGATGACCGCACTCCGGGAGGCAACACCTCGCGCGCGCAAGGCAACGAAAACGGGCGCCGGCTCGTCGAGCACGAAGCGCAGCGTGAGGCTCTTGCCGAAAACGCGGGCCCAGGTCTCGCCGTCACGTTCGATATCCGTCACCGTCGGGTCGGGCGTCAATGACCACGACCCGGTCAAGCCTTGCGCGGCAGGCGAGCCGAGATCGATGAGCGGCCCAGCGCGGTCGAGCTCGCAGCGGGAAAGTCGCTCGACCCAATGCACGGCGCGAGGCGCAAGCTCTCGTGGCATCGCTTTGCCGGCAATGACGGGCTGCCGGCCTTCTTCGCTACCCGAGCTCTTGGAGCGACATCCGACGAGCGCCGCGACGACGAGCAGCATCGCCAGCTTTCGCCCTGCCCCGACCTTCATCGTCCGTGCGGGCGGCAAACACGCCGACCCCGAACGAGCTCGTGGCCGCGGGTGCGGGCACATCGCCCGCAAGTCGGCAGTCGCTGGGTAGCTCGAAACGTAGGGCATGGAAGCGCGGATGCGGTGGTCGCGGACGCGACACCAAGGCCCCCTAGCGGGGGACTCAGCGCGTCCAGCTCGACAGAGGTAGTCGCGTCCGCCGCGATGGGCGAATCAAAACGAAACGAATTCGCCATTCGCCGCGCACCCGCTGCCTCACCTCGTGCACGCCAGGGGCAAGCACGAGGCGCAGAGCAGGCCCTTTTCCAAGCTCGACCCCGTCTACGAAAAGCGCTTCTTTTCCGCCCGTTTCGACGTCGAGAAGCCCCTGGTTCGCCGTGACGAGAAGACCCGGCGGCAGAGGAAGGTCGTCCCCCGACGTCGGGGGAGCGCTCGCCAAGGGGAGCGCCGATACCGGCACGCCGCTCGCGGACGCCGGGGTGCGCGCAAACGGGGCGGCCGACACCGCGGTGGTGGGGCTCGCCGCCGAGAGGGACGCCGGGGGCACGGTGACAGCAGGTCCCGCCGTCGGCAGCTCGGGAAACGGTGCCTCCGCGGTAACCTGCGGATCCGTCGGCGCGGGTGCGGCTTCGCCGAGCCGTGACCGCCCATAGCGAAGACCCAGGCCGAGCGCCGCCATTGCGCCGAGGGCGACGAGTAACCCGATGCCGAAGCTCCCTCCCGTCGTGCCCGGGGGTCGGGGTGGTTCCGAAGTCTGCGACACCGGGTGCGCCGGAACGACGCCCGCAGGGCGCCGCGATATTTCGTGCGACGCGTGCACAGCCACGCGACCGCTACTTTCCGCGACCGAGGCGGCGTTTTCCCAAGCGCGTGCGGTGGCTTCACGCGATGCTTCGAGCACCGCGGCGTCTGCGCGGGCGCGCGCTGCAACCTCGTCGCGGGTGAGCTCCTCCGACCCGTTCGCCTGCGAGGTCTCGCTCTGCGGACGCGACGTGGCTTGCGATTCGGTGGGAGGGGGAGCAGACGAGATGACCCGATCGGCTGTGCTGAGGTGCTCTTCCGACGGCGTACCGGGAACGACGGCATCCGGCGGTAGCGACGGGAGCGGACCGCCGGATGCAGCGGCCGTCGCCGTCGTACGGGTTTTCAATCCACTGGCATCGACGATGCTCGGCGCATTGGGCTCGCCGGGGGCGGGCGGCGCGGGGGCCGGCAGTGGCGTTCGGTCGAAGATCTCACGGATGACCGCTGCTTCGAGTGACGAAGGCGTCAAATCTTGACGATCCTTCCAGCCCACGGGTCGATCGGAATGTTCGACATCGATCTCGGGCGCGGATTCCCACCTGACCGCGATACCTTCGTTTCCCACGGGCGGCCGCTCATCAGCACTCGGGGCACCTTCAGGCAGAGCGACCTGGGTCATGGGAGCAGCGCCAGCATGGGAAGGCGGCGAGGGATCGGAATCCAACGTGACCCGGGTCCCCGCGTCGGATTCGAGCGTTGGACGGGGCTCCGCGACCGCGTCCAGATTTGAACTGCGCGCCGAGACCGAATCCAAATCGCGCGGCGGCGCCACCTCCGGCATGGTTACCTGATCGGGGGGCCCTGAGGGCGCCGTGCCGCGCCGAATCGACGCGAGCTCGAGCTCCAGCGCAGGGCCGAGCAGATCGAGCCCGCCTTCAGCATGGACGCCGATGATTGCGGCGTGGGTCGCCAGGTCGCACAGCACGGCTTCGAGCTGGGCCGGCGCGACCTCGCTATTCAAGATCAAGCCGCGCGGCGACGCCCCGTGCGCGAGCCGGTGGACCAGCGTTCGGGCCGGTTCCGGCGTGGCGGAAAGGTACGCGACCACGCGATCGATGGCGACGGTCACGCGATGGACCTCGAGCAACCGTGTTCCGCCGAGCAGCTTGAGGGCGGCGCGTGCGTGGGCCACGGGCGCTTCGAGCTGACTCTCGAGATCGCCCTCCAAAGTTCCCTTCAGGGCCCGCTCGGCGTGCGTGACTACGAAACGTCCGGCGCGAACCCCGAGCAGCGCCGCGAACACGTCCTTGCCGCGCTGGAACGATCCGTCGCTGGTCGTTCGCGTCGCGCTCTTGGGCGCGCCCCCGCGCATCTCGAGCTCGTAGAGGAAAGACGCATCGCGCACGCGCACGCGCGCCTCGGGGCGCACGCGGGACGTGATGTAGAGAAGCGTGCGCGGCGTCACACCGTCGAGACGGCCGCGCACCTCGCTATTTTCCGCGAGCCGAGCTTCGATCCGCGCGCGAGTGCGCAGCACTTCTTGTACGCGCTGGAGCAAGGACGCGGCGCTCGCCTCTTTGCGCATGTACCCGTCCGCATCGGCGCCGAGATCGCGCAGCCGCTGCAGAAGGTCCTCTTTCCACGAGAGAAGGATGACGGGCACGTCGCGCAGCGCAATGTCCCGCTTCAGCGCGCGACACAGCGCGAATCCATCGAGGCCCGGCATGAGCACGTCGCTGATGACCAGATCGGGACTGATGCGAAAGCAGAGCTCGAGCGCGCGATCCCCATCGTGTGCTTCGCGGACCTCGGCGCCCGCCGAACGGAGCACACCGCCGATGAACCACGTCACGGCGGGATCGTCATCGGCCACCACGACGCGGCGCCCGTGGAGGCGAGGCTCGCTGTCTGCCTTGCGCGGGGGCTCGGAACTAGCGCGGCTGAGAGGCGTGCGGCGCTCGGGCAGGTTTTCCTCGCCCCACCAGGGCGCGAACGGGAGTGCCCCTTCCGGCCCACGCGCGGAGAACCGCACACCGCCGCCGCTCTTGATCGTCACGAGGTCGCGCACGCGCGCGACCGCGCCCCACACGGCGGCCAAAATGTCGCTCCCGTCGCCGAGCGCGATGGGCAGCGTTTTGCCGCTCACGAGAGCTTCCGGCAGACCGCGCTTGATCTCGGCGATGATGCGCTGCGTGAGATCCTCGACCGTCGTTTCGCCGAGCGGGCGGTAGTAAAGGTTCTCGTCGCGCCCGCGCGAGAGCTCGACGCAAGCCGTCCGCAGCTCGTGCGGTGATATCGGCTTGGCGAGTGCTCGAGCCACGCCACCTGCAATCCATCCCCCGGCCTCTTCAGGGGTCGACCAGGTACCGACCACGATGATCGGCATCGGCTCGGTGAGCGGATCACGCCCGAGCTTCTCGATGAGCTCCTTGGCGCCGGGCAGGTCGGCATCGATGACGGCGACGTCCGGCGCGAGCGCGCGCGCCAAGTCGAGCGCAGTGGCGGCAGTATCGGTGCGCTCGCATTCGATGACGTTCTCCGCGGCATGATCGATGGGCGATGTAATGGCGTCGGCAATCCCCGACGATCCGACGACCAACACACTCGGCGGTACCGCGGCGGTCTCCCCGATGGGCGCCGCCGCCGGAGGGCGCTCAGTGGGACGCTGCTCATTGGTCGGCTCGTTCCAAGCAAGCGCGTGCAGCCCGTCGAGCGTCTCCGCAATGAAACGCAGCTCGTCCTTCTCGATCTCGCCCACCGCAGCGGCGCGCTCCAGCGTTCTTTCGATTTCCGCGAGCGCGGTGGCCATGCTGCCAAACCGCAAAAGGCGCGCCCCTGCCGATAGGGCGTGCACACGGCGGCGCAAGTCGTCGCGCTGGCGCGGAGATCCGGGATCTTGCGCGAGCGCGCCGAGGCAGGTGCGAAGCTCCTGGACGCGCCGGCTCAAGCTGGAGACGAAATCAGAACGAGCGCTGATGATCCGCGCCGCGCGCGCCGCCTCGTCCGCGTGATCTTTGCCCGACGTCTCGGCCATGCCTTTAGACGACTAGCATAAACCCACTTCCCTCCGACATGGGCCCTCGCGTGGGGCGCGCCTCGTGCTCCCCGGTCGGGCCCTCGCCCCAAGCGCGGAGCAGCCAGTTGACCTCATCTCGCATCCATTGTCGGCCGCTCGTGCCACGTCGTCCGGCCCAGGTCGGCCGTGCCGGTGCCGGAAGCCATGGTTCATGGTGTCAGCGTGACCGTCGTACACGTTTCACTGCCCCGGCCGGCATGATGCCCCCGGGCAGCAACGGAGCTTCGTCACGAAACGTTGTCCAATAGATGTGGGTCGCATCGCTGGCGAGACCGCTCGGACTGGTCTGGTCGCTGGCGAGAAGAGTCAACGGCGAGCTGCCGCCGGCGAGCGGGCACTCCACAATCTGACCCGTTAAAGTCACGAGACCCGATGAACTCAGAAGACTAGAAAGACTACCGCCGGTTAGAGCGAACCAATACGCACGGTCGCCGTTGACATTCACGAAGTACGGGTAAGGTTGCGACGCCGCTAGGGTCGTCACCGTTTGACCACAATTCGGCAACTCGCAGGTCTTCACCGTGCTTTTGGTATACCCCTCCGCCCAATACATCTTGCCGTGGTCGACCGCGAGTGAGTTGACGAGATGACCACCTTCGGCGAGAGCCTGGGGACCAGCCGAGCCGTCTTTCGGAACCATCATGATGGTCCCCGAGGTCGTGGAAGAGTCCTGTCCCTCGATCCAAAAAACGTGCATCGCGTCGATGGCAAACGCACTCCACGAGAGCTCATCGGGGACGTGGCTCAGGTTTGCCAGCACCGTTGGTGTGCCTTGGCAGCCGCGAATGGGGCACCTCACCACAGCTCCCATCATGGGTCCCCCGTACGTCAGCACATAAATAAAGGACTCATCCACTGCGAACCGCAGAGCATTCGGACCAGGAACGATGCCGATAGGCTGGCCATTACAGCCGGCGAGCGGGCAGGCAACGATGCTCGACCTGGTCAGGTTGTTAATAGGCGCGGTATTCCAAAACACGTGCGTATCGTTGACAACCATCATGTTGACACTGAGTTGCTCGATCGCATACGTGATCAGCGTGCTGGCGCAGTCCTCTTTGGCACAGCTTCGCACGACACCGTTTTCTGTTCGCTGTTGCGGATTGACACCTGCCTCTGCCCAATAAACGCGCGTCTCGTCAATGGCGATCGCACTCGCGCCATATTGATTCGAAGCCATGATGGTAGGCACCCCCGGCCCCGCATCGCGTTCCGAAACTATCGTTTCGCGCGTCGCATAAGCTGGTGCTCCTGTGTCATGGCCGAGGTCCAGCACCTTGCCGCCGCATGCCGCGGCGAGCGCAGCGAACGAGGCAGCCATCGATATCGTGGCGGTACATTCGAGCCAAGTCATGGGCGCCGCCGGATTCTTCGCACCGCTCCATCGATGTAATCCGGCCTTTGATCGGAGATGGTCCAATACACATGGGTCGCATCGATCGCCGTCCATACGATACTCCTTTGGTCATCGGCTACGATTCGCGGCTCGGCTCCGCATCCTGTAATCGGACACTGCCGCAACGTTCCGACCGCATTGGAGGGATAGAGTGGAGGCAAATCCGCGGTGAACCAGTCCGCGTAGTCGCCTTGAACGTGGAGGGAGCGAGCGTATTGTTGCTGCGACGCCACGATAGAGGGGTCTCCCGAGCAACCCGTCGTGGGACAACGTTTCAGTGTTACCTCCGATCCCTGCGCGTCGGGTTCCACCCAGTAAACACTCCCGCTGTCCACGGTGAGGGAATAAGGGCCACGGAGTTTGCTGACGAAAGTTCGCGCCGGCGCCGATTTGTCCTTGGGGAGCGCCATGATCGCGCCAGATGCAGTGCTTGCCCCCTCAATCCAAAAGATATCGGTGGCATCGAGTTCGAGCGCGGAGCCACGTCCGCTCTGGAAGGTCATCATCGTAGGTGCACCGGCGCAGCCGTCGAAGGAGCATTGCATGAGCGTCGCACCGCCTGATTGCCAATAAATGTGCGCATCGTCGACGGCGAATGCTCCGGCCCCACTTTCCACAATCGTCGTCGGAGCACCGATACAACCGTCGAGGGGGCAAGCCAGGATCTGCTGCGGGCCCAAGAGGTCCGTTGATGAGTGCCAATAGACATAGGTTCGATTGACGCGAAGCGCGCCCGGCATGGCTCCGCCCGACGCATACGTGACGACAGTATCAGCGCAGTTGTCTTTCATGCAGCTGCGAACCAAGCAGCTTTCCTTGGCGAGATCGGGACGCCCCGGCGGCGGCGAACCGCTCGTCGTCCAATAGACTCGCGTGTCGTCGACGGCGATGTTGAACGCCCCATACTGGTGCGAGGCGATCACCGTTGGGGTGCCTGGCGCGGCATCGACCTCTCTGGCGATCGTGTCAGGCGTGGCATAGCCGGGCCCCTCGTTCGTGTCATGACCGAGATCCAGCGTCTTGCCCCCGCAACCCGAGGCGCAAACCCAGACTCCAATCACTGAGACGACAGCGGCTCGCATGGTTCGATCCCGGAGGATGGTCACTCATGGACCTGTCGGCAGATGCCCATTTCCATCAAGGAATCGCTGCGCGCGCGGCCTCCACCGAGCCGCGGAGCAAACTATCCGGATAGCGCTGCAAAAAGCGCGCACTTCGGTCGCGCGCTTCTTCGTAACGGCCCAGCGTCACGAGGACGTTGATTGCAAGTGCTTCGCGCTCCTCGGCGAGGATTCCTTTCGGATAGCGTTGGGAATGACGATCGAGCGGCGCCAGCGCGTCGTCCGCGCGTCCTCGCGACAACGCCGCGCGAGCCACATCGAGCAGCTGCTGCTCGGCGACGAGGTCGGAAATGGGCGGCGTGCTCTTGTCTGGCGGCAACGGCCGAGCAAGGGGGGGAACTGTATCGTTCGCGACCGCAGCGGATGTCGCGGGAGGAGGCGCGGGAGGCAGCGTCAGCGCCTCCGCGGTCGGACGAGTCTGTGATGCAGGTGCTCTCTCGACATAGACAATCCGCTCGTGCGGGGGCCGCAGCACGGCATGGAGCGACGCCCCGGTTGCCGTGCCGACGATGAACGTGGCGGCAAGACGCCAACCCGGCCGCACGGCCCAAGCGATCGGGATGAATGAGCCCGCCGGCGATGCGGCGGGGCGAGGCGCGCTCCGTGCGTCGGGATTCGGCCGTTGATCGGTGACGGAATCGGCCGCGTTCGCGGCGAGCCGCGCCTTCAGCGCCTCGCGCACCCGCGACCGAACCTCGATGGGTTCGTCGGGGTAAGGGGTGGCTCGGTCGAGCAATTCGGCGATGTCCGGATCCAAGACTGAATTCTCGTCAGTCATGGTCGTCCCTCCAAGTTCGTGATCCGGCGCACCATGGCGGTAAACCGCGTCCGCGCGAGCCGAAGCCTGGAATACGCCGTGCTCAGCGGTATGCCGAGCGCGTTCGCGATCTCGGGCATGACACAGCCGTCGATCTCGTGAAGAACGAAGACGGCGCGCTGCTCGAGGTCGAGCGCCTCGAGCGCCCGGTCCACAACCGCCTGCGCTTCGCGCCGCTCCATGGCTTGGTCGGCACGATGTGCGGAATCGGGCGTATCGGGGAGATCGCCTAGGTGCTCGAAGCGATGACGAGCGAGCCGGCGATAACTCGACGCGACGCGAAAAGCGAACGCGAAGATCCACGGGCGCAACGGTCGATCGAAATCGACGGTCGAGAGCCGGCGGTGCATCTGGAAGAAGACTTCGTTGGCCAGGTCTTCGCGGTCGGCCTCACGGATCCCCAAGCGCGCGAGCGTTCGCCAAACATAAGAGAAGTGAGCTTCGAAAAGAGCCTCGAAGGTCTGCTCGGATTTTTCCGCGACCGGGCCATCCGGACCGGCATCGAGGACGGGATTGGCATCGCGCCCTACACTCGGCAGGGGCGAATTGGCCGCAAGCTGCAAAGAAGGAGTGCGTGGCATCCGATCAGACCTGGGGCAATGGATCGAAATCCATCAGAATTCGCTGCTGACCTCACCAAATCAGCGCTACCGCGTCCAGTCCGGCGCTGCCCGCCAGTGGGGGCGCCTGCCATGCGTTCTCTTCGTTGATGCGGAGGGTGACCCTGGTCAAGTTGCTCACGAGATCCGCATGCAGGCGGATCGACAGAAGTTTTGCGACAGGAAGCTCGAACGCGGCGCGCCCTCCGGCGCCGAAGTAGAGGGCCGACTGCTCTTGAGGAGACGCAACGCCCAAGCCGGAGCCGGAGAGCGAGCCTACCGAGGCGAGCCCGCAAAAGGCAAAGGAGCGAACCCATAAACAGGGCTCGATGGACAGAAGAACGAGGGTGGAGCGGACAATCCCCCCACGTGAAGTGGCGCTCACGCCGGCAGGCAGATCGTACCGAGCCTCGAGCCCCATAGAAGAGATTCCCATCTGCAATCGGGCAAACGCCGCTACGCCGGTCGCGTAGTCCGGCGCGGTGCCCTTGCTGACCTTTCCTCCCAGGCCGGCGTACCAACGAAGCGGCGAGGCGTCCGCGCGCTTTGGCGCAGGAGCAAGAGGAGCAACTCGAACATCATCCGCGCCCGCTGGCCGTTGCCGTTCATCATCGATTGCAGGGCGCGGCACGGCCGCCGCGTCTTCTCGTTCCGTCGACTCTGGAGCGGCTTCCAGAGAGGCGACATCGCTCGGCGATTCACTTGGTCGATTGGCGCTCATCGGATCGATGGCGATGCTGATCGCCAGCGACAGCGCCGCGATCAGGTGGTCGCAATCGTCGAGCGACCCCACGAGCTCGCGTGAGCCGCGCGCGCGTCCATCTTCGCCGGCGAGGTAAACGCGCGCTCGCAGCTTCGAGCCATCGCGCGCGACCTGCGCGTGAATCGTCTTGTTCGCCCAGGCGACGAAAGGGTCGTAGCCGAGCCGGATGGCCACGGCCAACCGCAAGGCGCGTTCGTCGGGACACTCTTCCGCGCCGCTGCCACGCACGTAAGAGAGGCGGGTCGACTCCGCCGCATGCGCATCGGACACCCACGCGGCCATGAGCAGCAGCGCGGTCGCGGCCACGACGAGGGGCAAAATCGGTGCACGGCGGCGGACCATGCGTGGAATCTAGCAGTGGTGGTCGAGATCCGTGCACTCATCCCGCTGCTTGCATGAGCCGCTTCACCTCGTCGCGCACCCACGCGCCGGCCGCTCGCGTGCCGAGCCGGCCCCCCACGTCGGCCGTACAGTTGGCGGTTTCGATAGCCCGCCGCATCGCGGTTTCGATGCGCCTTTCTTCGGACGGCCAGCCGAGATGCGCGAGCATCATGCCCACCGTCGCCAGCGCGGCGAACGGGTTGGCTAGGTCCTTTCCTGCGAGGGGCGGCGCCGATCCGTGCACCGGCTCGAACATCGCGACGCGAGCCGGGTCGCTCGAGTGCACGTTGGCGCTGGCCGCCATCCCGAGCCCACCCTGCAGCGCCGCCGCGAGATCGGTGACGATGTCGCCAAAGAGATTGTTGGTCACAATCACCTGAAATTCCTCGGGAGCCTGCACGATCCTGAGACAAAGGGCGTCGACGTACATGTGCACGCCCTCGATGCCGGGATAGCGCGGGCGCACTTCGTGAAACACGCGCAGCCAGAGCTCGTGCGCGTGACGCAACGCATTCGACTTGTCGGCCATGTGCACGCGCGTCCGCTTGGTCGCTTTGGCGTACTCGAAAGCCGCCACGATGATGCGTTCGACGCCGTGCCGCGTGTTGATGTCCTCGTCGATGGCCACTTCGCCCGGCGTTCCTTTGCGCAGGTGCCCGCCGATATTGGCGTAGAGGCCTTCGGTGTTTTCCCGGAACACCACGAAGTCGACGTCGGCCGCTCGCTTGTTTTTGATCGGAACCAGTCGATCGGAGAGGGCGCGCACCGGGCGGATGTTCGAGTAGAGATCGCATCCAAAGCGAATACCGAAAAGGATATCGCGCGCATGGTCGTTGCTCTTGACGCGCGGATCGCCAAGGGCGCCGAGCAAGACCGCCGCGCACCCTCCGCGAATCTGCTCGAGTACATCGGCCGGCAACGTCGTGCCGTCGCGCAGATAGCGCTCGGCCCCCAAATCGAGATCCCAGAGCTCGAGCGGCAACCCCGCCCGTTCGCGATAAAGCTCGAGCAGCTGCCGCGCTTCTCGCGTGACCTCGACACCGATCCCGTCGCCGGGCAGGATCGCAATCTTCTTCGTGCTCATGTGCGCTAGGAAGCCGGAAGCAGCTTGGCGAGTGGCTCGTGGGACATCCCATGCGCTTGCGCGACGGGGCCGTACGTCACCTGTCCGGCGTAGGTGTTGACGCCGAGAGCCAGTGCTGGGTCGCTGCGCACGGCGCGGACGAGCCCTTGATTTGCGATCTTCTCGGCGTAGCCCATCGTCGTGTTGGTGAGCGCCCAAGTGCTCGTCTGCGACACGGCGCCGGGCATGTTGGGGACGCAATAGTGAACGACGCCGTGCACCTCGTAGGTCGGCTTGTCGTGATCGGTGGGGCGGCACGTCTCGATGCAGCCGCCTTGGTCGACCGCGACATCGACGACGACGCTGCCCGGCTCCATCTGCCCGATGAGATCGGTGGTGACGAGCTTCGGCGCGACGGCGCCGGTCACGAGCACGGCGCCCACCACGAGATCGGCGCGACGCACCGCCTCTTCGACGTTGCTCGGGTTGGAATAGAGCGTCTCCACGGCGCCCCCGAAGACGTCTTCGAGGTAGCTCATGGTCTCGGCGCGGATGTCGAGCACGGTGACTTGCGCACCCATCCCGATGGCGATGGTGGCTGCGTTGCGACCGACGACACCGCCGCCGAGGATCACGACGCGCCCGCGTCGCGTACCGGGCACGCCGCCGAGAAGCACGCCTTTTCCGCCGCGTTCCTTCTCGAGACACGTGGCGCCCACCTGCACCGCCATGCGACCGGCGACTTCGCTCATCGGGCGAAGCAATGGAAGCGAGCCGTCTTCGAGCTGAATCGTCTCGTAGGCGATCGACGTAACGTGCTTCTTGGCGAGCTCCTTCGTCAATGCCGGCTCAGCCGCGAGATGCAAGTACGTATAGAGAATCAAACCGTCGCGAAAGAAGCCGTACTCCGAAGCTTGCGGCTCCTTCACCTTGACGACCATCTCCGACGCCCACGCTTCCTGGGCGGACGCGACGATCGTGGCGCCGGCCTGCGTGTAGTGCTCGTCGAGGATGCCGCTCCCTTCCCCCGCGCCGCGCTCGACACGCACGCTGTGCCCGCGCTTAGCCAATTGGCGCACGCCCGCTGGCGTCATGCCGACTCGATACTCACGCGTTTTGATTTCTTTCGGTACGCCGATGATCATGCCTTTACCCGTCTAACTCCCCGCGGCTTGCTCCAAGGTGACCCGCAAGAGGGCCGCTACCTGCGCAGGGTCGCCCTCTTCTACCTCACCGAGCAGGGCGGCGGCATGCAAAACCTGAATCTCCGCGGCTGCACACGCTGCGTCAAATTCAGGACAATCCGTTGAATCGAGGCGGACCACTGCCCCCGTCGAAGGCAAAGCCAAGGCCCAGAGCGGGGCGAACTTGCCGACCACCGGTAGCCCGAGCACGGCAAGCTCGACCGACTCTCCGAACCGCAACGTGGCCAAAATGTGCGGCACCGACGCAGAAGGCGGCGCATCGAAAGGCGGAATAGCGTCTTCGATTCGCAAGATGGCGCCCGCCAACGAGGCGAGGCGCGCGGGAGTCGCAGCAATGGCAATCCGGGGCGATCCGTGAAATCCCTCTTTGGCCAGGCGCGTCACCAGCGCGCGCAGCATCTGAATGCGGTCGTCGCTGGCCAGCCGCGTCACCAGCGCGGCGCGCGGGATGCGGCGAAGCACACCGCGCGCCGAGAGCTCGCGCATCGCATAAAGGACCTCGAGATCGGGCGCCTGGACTTCGTCGAGCACTTCGTCCACTGCGCGCGGCTGCTGAAGCAGCTGGACCACTTCGCGCTCGAGACGTGGTCCATTCTCATTGGGCGGTTCGACAGCGACGAGGGCGTCACCTCCGGGGGCCAGCTCCGATCGCAGCTGTCCCACATGGTCGAACTGCCGCATGGCCTCCATGACCAGCATGGAAGTGCCCACGTTGATGCGTCTCAACGCCACCGTTCCTCCCGGCACGAAGGCAAAGCTCCCCTCCCGTTCGCCGAGCAAGCGGTAGAGCGCCTTTTCCCCTTCGAGCCGCCGGTAGACGGCATCGTGAACGTCCCCCTCGCCCATCCGCACTTCACCCACCCCCACCGCCGTAGACACGGTGAGCACGCCCGTCCGGCGGTTCATCGAAAGGAGTTGCAGGAGATCGACCAACGGAACCTGCGAGAGGTCGCCTCGAACCTCGCCCTGCGACGCCTCGACCGGGACCGATCGCGACGGAGCGGCCACGATCTTGGCCATAAGACCATCGAGCGCCGCATGCGATGCGTAGCCCGAAGGGAGCTCGCCCACCTGATCGCCGACGAGCACGATCGAGGGAACCTTGGCGAGCGTCGGATCGAGCTTGAGCCGATCCATGAGCTCACCCGGGCGACATACCGCTTCGGCGGCAAGGATGATGTCGGGGAGCGTTTGCCTGGCCCGCTCGAGCGCGCTGTCCACGTTGTCGGCGAGCACGACGGTGAAGCCGTTGCCGCGCAACGTTCCCGACAAGGTGCCGAGCGCATCGAGATCGGGATCGACGAGGAGAACCCTGCGCGCCACGCTTCTCCCCCTCTCAGTCCAAAAGCCGCACGCCCGCAGTCTGACCTGCCCGAAGCGTGATGAGATCGACCAGAATTGGATCCGACCCGTGCAAACCTCGCATGCCGACGCCGTCCGATCGGCCGAGGAGGAGATACGCTCCATGCTCGGCGATGACGGTCAGCACCTGCAAATCTTCGCACCCTTCCGCGGCGCGCAGGTCGAGGATGTGAAGCGAAAGATCTTCTCGTTCATGCCCGAGATGGGCGCGCACCGACGAGCTTAGCCCGAGCTCCGGGTGATGCGCGACCGCGACGAAGGTCGGCCCCCCTCGCAGCGCTTCGGACACTGCGCAGATGGCGACGTCGACGGCCTCGCGCAATGACAGGTCGATGGGACGCGCTCCCTCGTAGTTCGGTTCGGACGCCCCCCTCCGGCTGCGCAGCATGAGCTCATTGACGAGGCTGGAAAGGCCGAGACCTTCCAGGTTGATCGACCGAACCACCGAGCAACGCGACATTTCGGCGCGCCGTTTGGCGGCTCGCAAAAGTCGCGACAAATCGGTGCCGTCGTGCGGGTACGTCGAGACGCCGATCGTGAGCCCCGCCGGCAGATCGCCGCCCACGCCGCCGCGACCCGCGCGCGCGGCCGCCGCCTGGAGCACCCGCCTTCGACAACTCTGCGCGCCGACCCCACCCGTCTCCGGCATGAGCAGATAGAACTCTCGCTCGTCGACGCGCGCAAGAACGTCGGTGTCACGCACGGCGCTCAAGATCACTTCGGCGAGGTCGGTGGGTGCGCTGCGCGAAGTCTCGTCGATGGCCACCGTCGCCAGCGCGAAACGCCGTCCGTAACGGCGCGCTTTGTCGATCTCGCGTCCGGCGATGTCGACGAAGTAGGCGAACGTGTAGGCGCTGGTCGTGAGGTCCTTGATGGCGCCGCGCGTCGATCGTTCGCGCTCGCCCAATAGTGCGAGCGTCGTCGCCGCTTGGCCCGCCATGAGATCCATCGCGAAACGTTCCTTCATGGCCACGTCGCTACTGAGTCCTTTGAGAAGGACGTGCCCCTCGGCGAGCTGGCGCAAAACGAGCGGCACTACCTCGCACTCGTCGCGTCCCGCGAACGTCACGAGGCCCATTTCGTCGGAGAACGTGGGGGAGTTGGGAATGTCACCGACCATACCGGCTTGGATGAGCTCCGATGAACCTTCGCTCGCCGGTATGTAGACGGCGGCCGACAGGGCGCCCGCGGTATCGGCAAAGATCTGCGCCAGACGCTTGCACGCGTCGCGCCGGTCGGGGCACTCGGCCAGCGCCGCGATTCGCACCGCCGATTCGGCGGCTCGCCGCGCGAAATCTGCTTGGTGGGCGAGGCTCTGCCGTTCCGTTGCCGACGCGAGCCTGGCCCTGACCTCGGACGCCGCCGAAAGGAGCTCGTCGCCGGAGGGCGGCATGAGGATCAATCCGGCGCCGCCGAGGGCCACCGCTTGCGCGCCGATATGCAGCGCGGATTCACTGGCGAGCGCATACACGACGGCGTTCGGGGCAACGGCGCGGACGTGGTGCACGAGGGCCAGCCCGGCGTTGTGACCCAGCGAGACATCAACGAAGGCGAGGTCCGGCTTTTCCGAGGCGGCCAAAGTGAGACCTTCGGGCAAGGTCGTCGCCACGAGGATGCGGTCGTCGGGCGTGTTGAAGACGCGCGAGAAGAGCTGCGCCACGTGCGGCGCGTCGACGATCGCGAGCACCGTCAGCATGGCCGGCCTCAAGAGAGCGTAACCTCGCCCTCGAAAACCAGCCGTGCCGGGCCGCGCATGGTGGCGGCGAGTGTTCCGCGCTGCACGCGGATGCGCAGCGGCCCGCCGGGGAGCCTCACTTCGACGAACTCGTCGAACGAGCGGCGGCGCGCCAGGCATGCCGCGCCGAGTGTAGCGGAAGCGCCCGTTCCACAGGCCAGGGTGCGGCCCACGCCGCGCTCCCATACGACGAGATCGATGGAGCCGTCATCGGCGAGACGCGCAAACTCGACGTTGGTCCCCTCCGGAAAGACGGATGCTTGGGCCACGGCGGGACCGATGACGTCGATGTCGTTCGCCTCGTAGGGTTCGAACGTGATGGCGTGCGGGTTGCCCGCCGAAATCCGAGCAAAGTTGTGCACTCGCCCTTGCACCGCGACCGCGATGGGACCGAGCTCGGCGAGCTTGCCCATCTCGACCTCGACTTCGTCCCGTTGCACTTTGCAGGCGAGCGGCCCCGCGTCTGTATCGATGATCAGATCGGCTGTGTCGCGGCCCTGTTTCTGCGCGAGGTGAATGGCCACGCAGCGAATGCCATTGCCGCACATCTCCGGCTGCGAACCATCGGCGTTGAGAATGACCATGGTGGCCGCCGCGCCTGCCGTGCGCGGCGGGCCGACGAGAAGGACACCGTCGGCGCCAATACCGAAATGGCGGTCGCATAGCCGACGAACATCGCCGTCCGCGAGCCTCCCGCCCGGAAGTTCCAAGAGAATGAAATCGTTGCCGAGACCCTCGTACTTTTTGAAGAGAAGTCGGGGCACGCTGTCATCCTATCCCTCATGTTTGCCTTTGTCAGTCCCGCTAACGGGCGGCGCGGGGCAGAGCTTCGCGGTACGACCGCCCAGGCCAGCAATCTGCGACGTTTGCCCGCGCCGAAGCTACACTGGCGCCGTGTCACTTCGGCGACCCATCTATCTCAACGGCATGATGGGTACCGGTAAGTCCTCTCTCGGCCATGCCGTTGCCGAGAGCGCGCGGGTGCCGTTCATCGACCTCGACGGCGAGGTCGAGAAGCGGGCGGGCATGTCCATCGCACGCATGTTCCGCGAACGTGGCGAAGCGTCGTTCCGCGCACTCGAGCGCGACGCATTATCGGAGCAACTGGCCGACGCGACGCCGCGCGTGGTCGCCCTCGGAGGCGGCAGTCTCGTCGATCGCAGCGTGCGCCTTACCGCACTCGCTCGAGGGATCGTCATCACCTTGGCGGCGTCGCCCGCGGAGTTGGTGAGGCGCCTTTCGGGCGAGCAGGATCGCCCCCTGCTCGGCGCCGAGCAAGGCCCTTCCGAGCCGCGCTTGATCTCTATCCTCGAAGCCAGAGCAGCGGGATACGCTGAAGCGCACGCGGTCATCGACACGACATCGCGCGGCCTCGCCGCGCTCGCTGAAGACGTGCTGGCCGTCGCGGAGCTCGAACCGATCGTGGTGCCGCTCGGGCTGCGAACCTATGCCGTCGACATCGTTCCCGGTGCGGCCGAGGTGCACCTTCGGAAAAGCCTCGAACGATTGGCGCTGAGCCGCGTGGTCCTCGTCACGGACGAGATCGTCGATGCCCTCATCGCATCGAAGCTCGAGGCGCGTCTCGGCCCGCCCGGCGACCTTATCAAGGTCGTTCTCCCCCCCGGCGAACGGCACAAAACACTCGCCTCCGTTGAGACAATCCTCCGCGCCGCCATCGACGCCCCCGTCGATCGCCAAGCGGTCGTTGTCGGCGTGGGCGGCGG
>DATHEQ010000372.1:0-11765 GCA_035318505.1 Polyangiaceae bacterium
ATCGTGCAGATGGACGGCGACCTGCAGAATCCGCCGGAAGAGCTGACCAAGCTGCTCGCCAAACGGGACGAGGGATACGAAATCGTATACGGCGTGCGGACCCACCGGCGCGATCCACTGCATCGCGTGCTTGCGTCGCGCATGATGGTGTGGTTCATGCGCTCGGTGCTCGACGTCGAGCTACCGGAAGACGTGACGACCTTTCGTGTGATCGAAGGGCGCACGGCGCGTCTCATCGCCGGCTTACCCGAAAAAAAGAAGTTCTTCAGCGCGCTGGCGGTGTGGACGGGCGCGCGTGCGACGTCGGTGCCCGTCGAGCATGCCGCGCGCACGCGGGGCGTAACCAAGTACAACCTCGGCAAGCTCGTCAATCATACCTTCGACCTCATGGTCGGCTTCAGCACGCGGCCGCTTCGCCTCATCGGTATCGGCGGCGTCGTGTTTGCACTCTCCGGGCTCGGGTTTGGCCTCTTCCGGATCGCTCAAAAGCTTCTCGGAGCCGACATCACCATGGGATACACGAGTCTTTTTTCCGCCATCGTCATCCTGGGGGGGCTGCAGCTCATCGCCCTCTCCGTGATCGGCGAGTACATCGCGCGGATCTTCATTCAGACCCAGGACCGCCCGCTTTACAACATCGCCGAGAAGATCGGTTTCGGTGACGAGGTGCGGCGGGCGGAGTCCCGCAACGACGTGGTTGTGGGGGGCGCATCATGACGACCCCGGCACGCGTCGTCATCGTCGGGTGCGGCTTTCCGCAACTCGGCCTCGTGCGCGCCGCGCGCGAGCTCGGTCTCGACGTGATCGGCATCGATGCCAACCCGCGCGCCATTGGCGCCGCGGAGTGCAGCGAGTTTCACGAAGTGTCGACCCACGACGTCGACGGGATCGCGGAAGTCGTCCAAAAGACACGGGGGGAAGGCATCACCACCTGCGGTTCGGAAATTGCGCTCGCCAGCACCGCGCGCGTCGCCGAGCAGCTCGGCCTGCCTTTCTACGGCGACGTCGCCACGGTCGATCGCTGCCAGGCCAAAGACCAAATGCGCGCCGCGTATCGCCAGGGCGGCGCGCCCATTCCCGCGTTCAGCGCGGTAACCGTGCTCGCCGAGGCAGAAGCCTTCGTCGAGGGCGAGGGTCTCCCGGTCGTCGTCAAACCTTCGCGCGGATGGGGCCAGCGGGGCGTCTCCAAAGTGGAGAAACGGTCCGAGCTCGCCGACGCCTTCGAGCGTGCACGCGCCGCCTCTTCGGCGGGGATCGCCCTGATCGAAGCTTTCATCGACGGTCGCGAATTCAGCGTCAACGCCTACACCGCGAATGGCACGACCACCGTCTACAGCGTCACCGAGCGCATCATCACGCACTATCCCGACCCGCCCGGCATCACGTTCGCCGAGTGGTTTCCCTCCGGTCTCCACCGCGCCGACGAGGCGCGCGCCGCCGAAGCGGCGCTTTGCGGGGTGCGCGCGCTCGGGATTCGTCGCGGCCCGAGCTACACGCAGCTGCGCGTCGGGTCGCGCGGGCCCATGATCGTCGAAACGGCGTACCGGCTCGGTGGCGGGCTCGACCCCGACGTTGCGCTTCTCGCCTCGGGAAGTTCCCTTTTCCGCAAGATCCTCGGCGTCGCCCTTTCGCGCGAGGATTGGGAGCGTGCGGGCCCCGAACGCACGCCGCACGGTGGCGCCATCGGAAAGTTCCTCATCGGTCAACCTGGGCATGTCGCCGCCATCCACGGTCTGCAAGAGGCGCGGTCGATGCCCGGCATCATCGCGGCCGAGGTCTACGTCGAGCCGGGTGGCACCGTATTTCCGCTGACGGACGGTTCCAAACGCGCCGGCCACGTGCTCGCGGTGGGCGGCGATCGCGACGAAGCGAACGCACGGGCCGAAGCCGCTGCCGGCGCGATCCGGATCGAGACGGTGTAGCGATGTCGGCGGGGCGCAATTTCTTACAGATGGTGCGCGATCGGCTCACGAAGCAAGGTCTCTACGACAGCCCTTCGTATTGGGACATGAAGGCAAAAGCCTACGAGGGGCTCGCGCGCAGCAACTGGCCGAGCAATACCTTCAACCGCTATTGGGACGAGCGACAGATGGCGATCCTGTCCGCCGTGCTCGGCGACGTGCGCGGTCTCGACGTCGTGGACGTCGCCTGCGGGACGGGGCGCACGTGCCGACATCTGGCGCGCGCCGGCGCCAAGGTGACAGGTCTCGACTTCGCCCCCCATACGCTCGCCTCGGCCCACGCCGAGACGCTCGGCGCCGGTCTCGTCGCCGACTACCGCCTCTACGACGCCCTCACCGCGCCGCCTGCCGATCTCGTCGGAAGTTTCGACGTGGGGGTCACGATCTCCTGTTTGGCGATGGCATGCGCGCGGGCGAGCGATTTCGATCGCGCGCTCGGGCACCTGGTTTCGCTGCTGCGCCCCGGCGGTCGCTTCTTTTTTCTCGAGCCGATCCACGAGTCACGACTGCTCCGGCGTATCCTGAAAATGAGCGTGGCCGAGTGGATCGAGCGTTCGCGGGCGCACGGCCTCACGCTGCTCGATCGTGGCCGCATGGGATTCGTTCCCGCGCGTCTGCTCTTGGCATTTCGGGACTGGCCGGAGGCTTACGTGGCGCCGATCTTCCGCGGCGGCGAGCGCCTCCTCGACGCCGCTCCCATGCTCGAGCCGCTCTCCGACTACAAATGGCTTCTCTTTCGCCGCGAGCCAAGCGTAAGGCAAAGTACATCGAGCGTGACGCGCAACGGATACGCACGTCATGACTAGCGTGGCCCCAGTCCTTGGCGGTGCATCGCCAGCGTCCCCTCACGCCCATGTCACGCCGCGCCGGCGGTTCTGGGATGACTTTTATCTCGAGACTGCGCCACTCACCGCTGCCTATTGGGGAGCGGCGCTTCTCTTCTCGCTCGCCTTCTGGATCACGATCTTCCCGCCGCTCATCGACTACCCGCAGCACGTGGCGGTGGGGGCGCTCCTCCGCCGCATGGCCGATCCCTCGAGCGCCGAGCAGAGCCTCTATGACGTGAACCTCGTCACGTATAACGGTGGCTTTCACCTTCTCATCGCGGCGCTATCGTTCGTGATGCGTCCCGAGACGGCAGGGCGCGTGCTCATGTCCCTCTACCCGCCGGCATTCGCCTACGCGGCGCTGGCGCTGGTGCGAGTCTCCTCGCGGCCGAGTTGGTATGCGTTCTTGGCCCTGCCGATCACGTTCAGCTTCGCGGTGGGGTGGGGCTTCGCGAACTACGTGCTGAGCGTCCCCTTCGTGCTCATGACCTTTGCCGCTTGGCTCCGCGCGCATCGCGGTGAACCGGGGCAGATGTGGAAGGTGATGCTCGCGAGCTTTTTTCTTTCGTACACCCACGTGCTCGCGACGCTGTGTCTCTGCGTGATGATCGGCATCACCGGATTCGCGTCATTCGCGTCCTCGAGCGATCCGCTGCGCGCGCGCTTCTTGGCGTTGATCAAGCTGCCCCTGGCCGTGTGGCCGGCCGTTGTCTGGTCGGTGATCGTGTTCGTGCGCAATCGCTACTCGCCGCACGCCAACTGGGAAGGCTGGGACGACGGGATCGACGACCCGCTCTGGTACAAGCTCTTGCACCTCACCAGCTATTCGGTGGGAAACTTCTCCGATCACAGCGATCAAGCGTTCTTCGCCGCGGCGGTGGCGATCGTCATCGTCCTCTGGCAATGGCCGCGCCAGAAGACGCGCGGCGAATCCGCTATGAAGCTCCTCGCCATCAGCTGGGGCGTGCTCTATTGCGTCATCCCCAAGGTCTTCATCGCTACCTGGTTCATCTTCGAGCGCTTTCCCACTTTCTTTTGGGCCTTCACCGTCGCCGCGACACCCGTAGCCCTGGGTTCCTTTCCCTTGCAGCGCTGGCTCAAACCGCTCGCCGTCGCCGTCGCCCTCGCAGCGGCGGCCAACAGCGTGCTTCATCTGGCGCGCATCCCCGACCAAGCCGACGCCGACGCCATTCTCGACGAGATCCCGGAAGGTAAGCGCGTCATTGCCGTCACTTGGTCGAACACGGGCCGGCCGGTGATCCTCCGCGAAATGTGGGTGCATCTGCTCGCCTATTACCAAGCCCGTCGATCGGGCCTGATTGCCTATTCCTTTGCCAAGTTCGAAAGCATGCCTGTGCACTATGCGTTGGGGAAAGCGCCCCCGGTGATCCCAGGAGGGATGGAATGGAACGCCGGCAAGTACGACCCTTTCGCCCCCTATGCGAGCTTCTGGGACACGGTCCTGGTGCGTACTCCCGACTTCGCTCCCCTGGCCGACCCCCGTGACCGCACGTTCCGCAGCGCCGCCGCCGGTGTGCGGCTGCTCGGCCACCACGGCCGGTTCTGGCTCTACGACGCCTCCGTTTTGCGCGCGCCGACTCCGGTGGATTCACGCGACGAGGGGCCGAATTGAGCCGCATCGTCGCCAAGTTGCGCGCCTCATCCCCGCGGCAGGCAGCGGGTTGCGGGGTGCTCGAAAGCGCGGGCGTCACCTCCGCCGCGAGAGGGGCTGCGGCCATCACGCCGCGGGGCGCGGCCTCGAGACAGACCCATGCCCGAACGCCCTGGCTTGACGGCCGCGGCACCCGAGATATCGTGGAAAGAGAGCAGGGGGTTCTTCCCTGACTCGAAAGCCTCTTCTTTTAGCTCAACCCAAAACCCCCAACAACCATCACCAATTGTTTCAAGAGAGAATCGTGATCACGCCTGCTCGGCCATCACGGGAGGATACGGAGCTTTTTCATGGCGAATGAGGATGCGCGCAAACTGTTCGTGGCGGGACTGCCGGACAGCGTTACCGAAGAAGTGTTGAAACAGTTGTTCGAGGCGACAGGTGGCACCGTCTCTGAGATTAGCCTTCCCAAGGATCGAGCGACGGGTAGACCACGGGGTTTTGGGTTCGTAACGCTCTCCACTTCGGACGAGGCGCAAGCGGCGCGCGACTCGCTCGATGGATCGATGCAAGCCGGAAAATCGATTTCGGTGCGGCCCTTCCAAGCCGAACCACCCAAGCGTGACTCGATGGGCCCAGGCGCTTCGCGCGCTCCGGGTGCCGGCGGTCCGCCGGGTGCGCCCGATCGGACGCTTTACGTCGGAAACCTTCCTTACGACGTGACCCAGGAGGAAATCGAAACGCTCATCTCGGGCACCAACGCCGGTCCGGTGGCGCGCGTTCATCTGCCCACCGATCCCGAGGGTCGCAAGCGCGGTTTCGGTTTCGTCACGATGGGTACGGCTGACGGCGCGAAGGGCGCGATCGAAGCTTTGCGCGGCGCCGATCTGCGCGGTCGTCGTCTCGTCGTTAACCTCGCCCACCCGAAGGGCGATCGCCCTCCGCGCGCCGATTTCGCCGGCGGTGGCGGTGGCGGTGGCGGCTACAGCGGCGGTCCCACCGGATTCCCCCCCGGCGGCGGTGGCGGCTTCAGTGGCGGCGGCGGTGGCTTCACCGGCGGCGGTCCGCCGCCCGAGCGCCGAACCTTCGATCAGAAACGACGCGGCGGAGCCGGTGCCGGTCCGGGAGGCGAAGAAGGCGCCCGTCGCAAAAAGAACTGGGACAAGGACCGGGACGGTGGACGCGGCGGAGGTGGCAGCGGACGCGGCGGATGGGATGAGGAATAAGGCTTGACGGATCTCTAAGCGATCCTTAGAGTTCGCGCCTCTTTCTGCTCGGAGCATCAGATGCGCGACATCATCAAGCTGACCTGCGGCAATTGCAGCCGTGCGAACTACCACACGACCAAGAATAAGCGGACGATGGCGGAAAAGTTCGAAATCAAGAAGTTCTGCCCCGTCTGCCGTAAGCACTTCCCGCACAAAGAAGGCAAGATTTCGAAGGGCTGAATTGCTTCGGCCCCCCTGCCCGTGTTACCTGAGGGGGCCCTCTGACCGAGGTCAACCGACGGACGTCCGCGCCTGAGCTGCCCCTCGCCGAGGGCCTTCGCTTCAGGGGAAGTCCGCGGGGCAAGTAGAACTGCCGGCTTTCGAAGAGGGACCCCGACGATGCACGAGGCAAACGCCAGATGATCTTCGACTGGCTGTATGGCCTGTTCTCCAACGATCTTGCGATCGATCTCGGAACAGCCAACACGCTCATCTACGTCAAGGGCAAAGGCATTGTCTCTTGCGAGCCATCGGTCGTCGCGGTGCAGCGCGACGTGAGAGGCGGCAAGAAGGTGCTCGCGGTCGGGCGGGAAGCCAAAGAGATGCTGGGGCGCACGCCGGGCAACATCCAAGCCGTGCGTCCACTTCGCGACGGCGTCATCGCCGATTTCGAGATCACCGAGGCGATGCTGCGCTACTTCATCGCGCGCGCGCACAACCGGCGAACGCTGGTCAAGCCGCGCATCATCATTTGCGTCCCCTTCGGCATCACTGAAGTCGAGAAGCGCGCAGTCAAAGAGAGCGCCGAGAGCGCGGGTGCCCGCGAGGTGTATCTGATCGAAGAGCCGATGGCCGCGGCCATCGGCGCTGGTCTGCCCATCACCGAGCCGAGCGGCAACATGGTCGTCGACATCGGCGGGGGCACGACCGAGGTCGCCGTCATCTCGCTCGCCGGCATCGTCTACTCCCAGAGCGTCCGCGTCGGCGGCGACAAGATGGACGAAGCGATCGTCGCCTACATGAAGCGCAAGTACAACCTTGCCATCGGCGAGCAAACCGCCGAACGCATCAAAATGACGATCGGCAACGCCTACGCGCTCGAGCCGCAATTGACGATGGAAGTCAAAGGTCGCGACATGGTGGCCGGAATTCCCAAGACCGTCGTCGTCAACTCCGACGAGATCCGCGAAGCGCTCACCGAGCCGACCAACGCCATCGTCGAAGCCGTGCTCCTCGCCCTCGAACGCACGCCTCCCGAACTCGCCGCCGACATCGTCGACAAAGGCATCGTTTTGGCAGGCGGCGGCGCCTTGCTGAAGAACTTGGACGTGCTCTTGCGCGAGGAGACGGGGCTCCCCGTGATGGTTTGCGACGACCCCATCAGCGCCGTCGTGCTCGGCAGTGGCAAGACGCTGGATCACCTCGAGCTGCTCAAGGAGGTGACGATCGGCTAGCCGATCGCGCCTCGTCTCGGGTCGTATGATGCACCGATCCACGTTGTTGCGTATGCAAGAGGTGCCGGGGTGAATCCCTATCGGCGTTATCAGGACGCGTTCATCGTGGCCGTCCTGCTCGCGGTGCCCTTCTTCTTCTTGCGGGCGAGCATCCGCGATCCGCAGCAGCTCAACGGCCTCGACCGGCTGGTCATGCGTATGGCCGCGCCGGTGCAGTACGTGTCGAGCCTCATCGCCCGCGAGGTCTCGAACCTGTGGGGCAACTTCGTCTATCTGGTCGAAGTGAAGGCTGACCACCAGCGCCTCGCCTATGAAAACGCGCGTCTTTCCGATCGCGTGCGCCGCCTCGAGCAGAACGAGATCGAGCTGCGCCGGGTGAAGCGTCTCCTCGGGCTGCGCGAAACGGTCCCCGGTGATCCCATCAGCGCGCAGGTCATCGGCAAAGACCTCACCGAATTTTTTCGCGTGGCCAGCGTCGTCGTCGACCGCGCCGGCAGGGAAGTGCGCCCCAACATGCCCGTCATCGCCTTGGACGGCGTGGTGGGCAAGGTGCAGCGCGTCTCGGGCGAGCGGGTCGACGTCCTTCTGGCGGTCGACAGCGGCAGCGGTATCGACGTCGTCGATGAGCTCACCCAAGCGCGCGGCTTCGTCCGTGGCACGGGCGACCCTTCGCGCTACAGCTGCCATGTCGAGCTCATGCAGCGCAGCGACGAGGTCAACGTGGGCGATCTTCTCGTGACGAGCGGCGTGGGGCGCGCCTTCCCGCGCGGCATCCCCGTGGCGCGCGTGACCAAAGTGGTGCGCCGCGACTTCGGGATGTACCAGGTGGTGGAGGCGGTTCCGACCGTCGATTTTTCACGCCTCGAAGAGGTGCTCATCATCACGTCGGCGCCGGGCGACGAACCCGCCTTTCCGAGGGCGAACCGGTAGGCCCAGCATGCGAAACGCGCTCTTTCTCGGCGTGGGGCTGCTGCTTTTGGTGGTGCAAGGCAACCTCTACCGCATCCTCGGGCACATACCGTTCGCCGGGATCATGCCGAACCTGGTCTTGCCCCTCATCGTCTTCATGGGCGTCCATGAGTATTCGGTGGTGCGAGGCGCGACGTTGTCGTGGCTGCTCGGGTATGCGCTCGATCTGTTTGCCGGCGCGCCGGTCGGCATGTTCACCTTCATTTCCGTGGCGATTTTCGTGCTGTCCCGGGCCGCGGGCGTGCGGTTGGCCGCGCAGACCATCCCCACCCAACTTGCCCTCGCCTTCGGTTTCGCGCTTTTCGAAAGCGTCACCGTGCTCATGCTGGTCGCGATTTTCGGCAAAGATCCGCATAGCCCGCGGGCACTCTTGTCCATCGTGCTCCCCCACGCGGCCGCGACCGCGCTCGTTTCGCCGCTCGTCTTCCGCATCGCCGAAAGGGTGCACCAGGCGACGATCACGGTTCCGCGCCCTGAAGGAGCGGGACGATGAGCGTTCTCGTCCAACGCTCCGACGTCGGCGAGTTCCGGCGCCGCTACAAATGGATGGTCCTTTTCACGGTCATCGCATTTCTCGCGCTGGTCGTGCGGCTCTTCCAGCTGCAGATCATCAGTGGCGACGACTATCGCGCCGAAGCGCGCCACAACATCATCTACGAAATACGCTTGGCGACGACACGCGGCATCGTCCGCGACAGCCAGGGTAAGGTCCTCGCCGCCAATCGGCCGTCTTACAACGTCTACGTCGTGCCATCGCGGCTCGACATGAAGGAGACGTGGAACACGCTCTGCGACTATTTGCGGCTCAGCGCCGATGAGAAGCTTCGCCTCGAAAAGAAGCTGGAAGACATTCGGGCCGACAAAGGATCGAAGAAGCTCCAGCAGATCCTGATACGCGAGGACATCTCACGCGACGTGGTGGCCGCCCTGGAGACGCACGCTGCGGAGCTGCGCGGGGTGGACGTGGTGGCGGTGCCGGTTCGCTATTATCCGCAGGGGGAGATCGGCGCGCACGCCCTCGGCTACATGGCGCAGATCGACGCCGAGACCCTGGCCCGGCTGCGCTCGCTTTCCTACGTCGAGGGGGACCGCATTGGCGCCGCCGGCGTGGAGCGCGGTTGGGAAAGCTACTTGCGCGGCACGCGCGGTTGGGAAAAGGCCGTGGTCGACGCGCGCGGCATCCGTCACAACGGACCCGAGACCAAAAAATTCATCGACGAGCCGCGCCGCCTCGACCCCGTTCCGGGGCGCGATCTCCGTCTCACCCTCGACGTCGATCTCGAGCAGGCCATCGAAAAGGCCATGCGCGGGCAGGCTGCCGGCGCGGTGACCGTCGTCGACGTGCGCACGGGGCGTTTGCTCGGTCTCTTTTCCAAGCCGGCCTACGACTCCAACGAGCTTTCCGGTGGGGAAGGGGTGGACGTCATTCGCTCGAGCTTCCGAAAATTGAACGTCGACCCGCTGCAGCCGATGCTCGACAAAACGATGTCCGGCGCCTACCCGCCCGGCTCGACGTTCAAGCCGTTCTCCGCGCTGGCTGCGCTGGAGGACAAGATCTTGGATCCGCGCAGCAAGGTGAAGTGCACGGGCTATTACTCGTTTGGCCGGCGCATCTTCAAGTGCATGCACGTGCACGGGCAGGTCGAGCTGCACGAAGCGATCGTAAAATCGTGCAACGTTTAT
Organism: Polyangiaceae bacterium; assembly: GCA_035318505.1. GTDB lineage: Bacteria > Myxococcota_A > Polyangia > Polyangiales > Polyangiaceae > DASWDH01. The sequence goes on from DATHEQ010000372.1 coordinate 9,715, forward strand.
TTCTGGCACCTCGCCGAGGCGGTCGGCATGGACCGCATCGCCAAGGTCGCGCTCGATTTCGGGCTGGGGCAAAAAACGGGCGTCGGCGTGAACCCCGAGGCCGGCGGTCGAATCCCGACGCACGCCTGGACGACTTTGCACCACAAAGGTCAGTTCCGCGTCGGATACACGCTGAACCTCGCCATCGGCCAGGGTGCCGCCACCGTCACGGTGCTTCAGCTCGCGCTCGCGTACGCCGCCCTCGCCAACGGCGGCACGCTCTATCAGCCGCAGATCGTGCGCGCGGTCGAGTCGAGCGACAGCTCCATCGTGCAGGATTTCCCGCCGCGCGTACGGCGCAGCATCACGGTGCGCCCCGAGAACCTCTCGCTCGTCGATGACGCGCTCCGCGGGGTGGTGACGGAGGAGGGCGGCACGGCCTACCAAGAGCGCCTCAATGACGTCGATATGTCCGGCAAGACCGGCACCGCGCAGACTTCGCAAGTGCGCGAGCGCGATATCGAGCCCGGGCGCGCCTGGTACTTCAACCGCGCCCACGCGTGGTTCGCCGGATTTGCGCCGGCCAAGAGCCCGGAGATCGCCATCGTCGTCCTCATCGAGCACGGCGGGGCCGGCAGTCGCGCCGCTGTTCCCGTCGCCATGCAGGTCGCACGCGAGTACCAGAAGCTGCAAGCGAGCCGCCTCGCCGCGCGTCCCGCCACGGCGCGCTCGGGCTCCGTGGTCCCCGCCGGGAGCAAAAAACCATGAACCTGCGCGATCGGCCCGTCACCCTCACCGGGAGAATTCAGCCATGATGGTGGGGAACGACTACTTTCGTCTGCGCGAACGATTCGACTGGCCTCTCTTCATCAGCGCCGCGCTCGTGGCGGTCATCGGCATCGTCAACCTCTACAGCGCGACCAGTGTGTACAGCGGTGCACGCGCCGAGCAGTACGTCAACCAGGTGTACTGGCTCGTAGCGGGCGGGATTTTGGCCGTGTTCGCTGCCTCCATCGACTACCGCCATTTCGAGCGGCTCGGCTACGTCGTCTACATCGTGGGGGTCCTCTGTCTGGTTCTCGTGTTCATCCTGGGGCGCGACATTCGCGGCTCGGCGCGGTGGATCGTTCTCGGTACCTTCCAATTTCAACCGAGTGAGTTCATGAAGCTCGCGTTGGCCATCGCCCTCGCCAAGTTCCTGCACGACGATCCCCGCGGGGAGACCCGAACACTGAAAGATCTCGTGGTGCCGGTCCTGCTGACGGCGATCCCCGTCTACCTCGTCGGGCGGCAGCCCGACCTCGGTACGGCGATCGTCTTGGCGCTGATCTTCTTCAGCATTGCGCTCCTCATCCGCCTGCGTTGGCGCAGCGTCGCGGGTTTGGCCGGCATCGCCGCCGTTATTATCCCCATCGCCTGGAACTTCGGACTCAAAGACTATCAACGGCAGCGCATCACGTCGTTCTTGAATCCAGAAGCCGACCTCCGCGGCGCGGGTTGGCAGGCGCACCACGCGCGCGTAGCCATTGGTAACGGCGGTCTCTTCGGGCAGGGCTACATGCGCGGGACGCAGAACCAGTTCAAGTTCCTTCCCGATCAGTACAGCGACTTCCCGTTCCCCGTTTTCGCCGAAGACTGGGGTTTTGTGGGCGGCATCTTGCTGCTCGGTCTCTACGGATTCCTCAGCATTTGGGCAATTCGTGTTGCCTCGCAGAGCAAGGATCGCTTTGGCGCCGCGTTGTCGGTCGGTATTGGGGCCATGATCTTCTGGCAGGCGTTCATCAATCTCGGCATGGTGCTCGGACTTTTACCGGTCGTCGGCGTCACGTTGCCGCTCTTTTCCTCGGGAGGCTCGTCGGTGCTTACCGTGCTCATCGGCGTAGGATTGCTGATGAACGTGAGTATGCGGCGAAACTACTTCGCACCCGTGAAACGCGGCGACCTTCTGGCGAGGTGAGCTGCGGCGGAAGCGCCGTCCGCTACTCGGCCAGGGTGATCAACACCTCGTTGCGCCGCAGAAAAGGGAGAGCCCACGGCGGATCATAGCCGCCAAACTGCACCTCTCCCTCGGT
>DATHEQ010000373.1:0-40742 GCA_035318505.1 Polyangiaceae bacterium
GCTGCCGCGCGGACGACATCGTCGATCGCGACTGTCCGCGCGACCATCATCGTCGCGCGCTTCTCGAGGATTGCCCGGCGAATGCGTTCCCGGCGTGTCTTCGGGGCCGCTCCCGCCAGGTACGCCTCCACGCTCGCCCGCGCTTCTTCGGGCAACAAGAAGAGCGCCGTCGGATCGGAGAACACTTTGACCGGCGTCGTCCCGTGCGCCGCGGCTCGTGCCATGCACACGGCCACCGCCGTTCGACTTCCGCTTCCGGGCTTCATGGTTCGAGGCTAGCGCGACGCGGCGGCGGCGGTAACCCGATGTGGTCACAGTTGGGGATCGGACTCTCCGTGCAGTTCGTACTCGCTCATGGGCACGACATCGATTTTATCGAAGTCGAGAAAGCGCGCGGCACTCTCCATCATCGCGCGCATGTTGCGGCGAAGCTTGTGATCGTCCCCGACGGCGTCATAAAACGCGTGCGCGTCGCGCAGCGCCTGTTGCGGAAATCCTTCCTCCACGATGCCGCGGTAGGGAGGCGCTCCGTCGGTCAGCGGCTGGACCACCACGTTCTGCACGTAGCGAAAGGTGGATTGCGCTTCGATTCCAACAGATGTGTGCTGCTCGAACCAGATCTTGCGCCATTGCTCATAAGAGAGCCGGGGCGGCAGCTGGAGAAAGCTGACCTGGGTGAACCCGAAGCTGCGCCGGTCGGCAGCGACGCGATGGGCAACATTCGGAAGAATCGTGGATTCCGAGACGACGTAACCCGCCACGCGCGCGAAGAGCGACGCCACCCATCGCTCCGCTTCCGCGCGCCGAAACGCGCTGCTCATCCAGAACGACACCATGCCGTCGGGCGGCGGCTTCGTCGCTGCGAGTTGAAACTGTGGCAGCCCGTCGGCGACGGCGTCGAGATCAGCGATGTAGAGCTGCGGCCGCTGCGCGCCGAGCGACGAGAGTCGCGTCGCGAGCTCGCCAAGCAGGAGCTCGCGGAGCGACGCCGGCGCTTGGTCGGCCTTTCTCCAGAACGCGTAGATCAGTTTTTCCATTGGCTCCAGTCTACTCAAAATCGCGTGGCTGGCGCGGACGCTGGAGTGAAACTTGGAGCGACACCGTCGCGCGCGAAACATTCCGCATTCCGCGGTGTCGGTTCTCCCAATGCCCGCCGCGCCGACCGTCTTCCGCTCGAAAATCCTCTCCCGCCGGAAGCGATGGTTCATCGCCTTCGCCGGCGTTTTGCTGGCGGCTGGCGTCTATTTCTGGCCCGCTCGCCGTAACTACTTCGGCAAGCTTGGCGATCTGGATGTTCGCCTCGACGTGCCCTACGTACCGGAGAGTCGCGATCCCAAGCAGCAGCTCGACCTCTATCTGCCGCAAGCGCGTTTGCGGCCTTTTCCGATGGTGGTGTTCGTGCATGGCGGCTATTGGAAGCCGCTCGATCGACGATGGCTCCAATCGCTTCTCGGGACACACGGCAACGTCGGAGCGGCATTGGCTCGCCGCGGCATCGGCGCCGCTATCGTCGGCTACCGCCAGTATCCGCAAGTGCAAAAGGGCGATGACTCAATCGACGACATCGCACGCGCAATTCGCTACGTGCAAAGCGAGGCCCGGAGCTGGGGAGGCGATCCCAAGCGCCTTATCGTGATGGGCCACTCGGCGGGCGGCCACTTGGTGTCGCTGTTGGGGATGGATCCCGACATCCTCCGGCGCCACGACGTCGAAAGCGGCGCCGTGGCGGGGTTCGTCTCCATCGACGGCGTATTCGATCTATCTGCTGCTCTTGGGTATCTGAAACCCGATCAGGTGTCGATCTTGCGCGGCTTGTTTGGCCCCGACGACGCTGCTCTCGCTCAGCACTCGACAATCACGCACGCGCGCGCCGACCATGCGCCGATGCTCTTCGTCGACAGCACCGATGACGAGGCGGTATGCCTCGACGGCTTTCATCGGATGCGCGCACGTCTCGCTCATGCGGGGAGCAAGGCGCTCTTCGTCGAGTTGAAAGGGTTGGGACATAACGAAATGATCGTTCGCGTCGGCACGGACAACGACCCGCTCATGCCTACGCTCCTCGAGTTCATCGAAACCGTGCCGGCCCGCTGAGACCTCGTCGAAGACAAAGTCGCAAGGACCAGCGAAGCCGACGTCAAGGGCGAGCGAGGGCGGCCCTTCGATATCGCGGAGATATGAAACCCGCGGTCGGCTACGCTACGTCGAGGAGAACCACTCGAGTGAATCCCCTCGGACCGAAGGTGACGGCGGGTCTCGATTTCGCACTTCGCCTGGCGTTCTTTTCGGCGGTCCCTTTTCTCATCGTGAGGGTGGCGGCCCTTTTCCCGGTCACCGGCGCTCTCGTGCAGATCGCCCTGGCACTCGTGGTGTTCTTCGCCGGCGAAGCGGTGCAGAGGCTCGCCGCACGTACCTCGCTGGCCAAAGTCCTTCTCTCGAGTCAGCTCGCGTTCGAGGAGTACTACCGAGTGCACCCTCCTCGCCCGTTTCTCTACTACGTGTTCTACCCTCTTCTCTGCCCGTATTGGATCGTCGTGCCGGAGGCACGAAGGGAGTTCTTGCTGTTCAAGGGCTACACACTGGCGAGCTCTCTCCTTTTGCTGGCGTCCCTCGCCGTTCAATATGTCGCGGCCTTCCCACCCGAACTCTCGGTGCGTGATTTCCTTCCCATCGCCATGGGGACGTTCGCCGCGGAGGTAGTGGTCGTGCTCATTTTCCTCATGCCGATCGTTACGAGCTCGTGCATTTCCACAAGGCCCGTGCGCCGGTGCGGCTCTCTTTTTTGCTTGCTGCCGGGGTCGTGTCCGTCTCGGTGGCGGTGGTCCGGCTCGAGCGACGGCGCGATCCGGTCGTCTCTTACGAAACGCGCGTGCGCGTCCGTCTTCGGTCGGCGGCCAATCAGGGCGCCGCGAAGGCGGCCCTGGCCAACGGTCTCCAAGAAGCTTGGAAGGCGCTGCCTCGAGCGAGAAGTGACGTCGACGCCGACGGGAAAGTCGAGGGCGCTCCGCTCGAGAAGGCGCACGCAGGGCTCGCGAGCTTCTACAAGAATGACGAGGCGCACGCGTTCGACCTTTGGTACACACGTCGGCCGGGGGGGAGCTTGATGGTCGTCTATTTGCCGGCGCGGCGCGGGCCGTTTCCCATCTGGCTGGCGATGGACCGCAAGGGAGCCAGGCTCGAGGACGAGCAGCAGCTTCCGCCCAGTGCCTTCGCGGCCATGAGGCAAGCGGCCCAGTAGCCGAGGAATTCCGAGCTCCGCGTCGCTGATCGTTTCACTTTCGATCGCGGACCCGCGCGAGCAGAGCCACGTCGACAAGATCCTGCGGACGGCCTGCTGCGCGCTTGTTGGCCACGAGGTCGTCGAGGGCGAGATTCGCTTGGCCGAGGCGCTGAAGCGCCGCACCGAGGGACGGGTGTCTATGGAAACGCGATGTAGATGGGGTTCGTCAAGGCGATGAAATCGCCGTACGCAACCGCGCTCACGGGAGGAGCCTCGGGCAATGGCGTCGGTCCGCGTAGCTCGACGCGGTAATAAGATCGTTCGCCGGCGGCCGGTGTATCCTCGAACGTGAGCGGCGTGTCCCCGCTCTCCCAACTGCTGAAGGGTGCACCGTTTTTGAGAACCGCCACCCGGTAGATCGTGCCGGCGCGAGGACCGAGGATGTCGATCTTGAATCGGATCGTTTTCGCGTCGTTACGCAGGTTGTCGCCGATGACCGTTTCGAATCGTCCGTCGAGGTCGGCGTCGGCCGTGAAATCGAGGCGCTCCGCGCCCGGCGCATAGCTGATTGACACGTGCCCTGCTTGGAGCCCTTCCAACACCGCCGCGGCGGTCTTCTCTTGCGCGTACACCCAGGTGGTCGGATTGCCGACGTTGAAGAACGTGGACTCTAGGTCCTTCTGGTGGTGCGAGTCGCTGCCGCCGCGGGCGGTCATGCGCCTGCCCGACATCAGAAGCGAATCCCATTGCTGCATGGCGGTGCCGTTCGAAGGCGCAAAGGCGAAGAGGGCGTTCCACACCTCCATCCCATCGAAATCGAGATCGAAGCCGCACTCCCACGGACCCCCAGATGTAGGATGGTTGATGAAGAAATAGAGACTTTGCGCGTGCGCGGCGGCGATGGCGGTTCTGCCGTCGCCGGCGTCGTGGGTCGCCCACAAGGCGGCATAGTCGAACGGCTTGATTCCGAAGATGTTGGCGTGCCCTCGCGCCGTGGTCCACTCGATACCGTAGAGCAGAATCATCGTGTCCGAGCGGTAGGCGGCGTCCCCCCAGGTGGTGATTTTGCCCTGCACGTGGTTGTCGTGGTCGGTCAACGAGAAGTAGTCGAAACCGAGTTGCTCGGCTTTGGCGAAGACTTCGCTGACAGGGCTGTCCGCCGCGTCGGTGCTGTGCATCGAATGGGCGTGCAGGTCGCCTTTCAATCAGTACCCAACGCGGGAAGGGGAGCCGGAATCGGAACCGGACCCGGAATCGGCCGGTAGGGACTCGGAGCCGGTCAATCCCCGCGAATCGCCGCATGCCAAGGCGATGAACGCGACGACCCAAAGGGGGCGTTGTGATCCCGGAAAGGGGAACGCGATAGTCATCTCGAAACTCCTCAGGAAAGGTGCGTACTGCCCAATGACCCGAGCGCGCTCTCGGCGCAGCCCGTTGGCCAAGCTCTGTTTCCGGGCGGCGAGGCGGCATCATGCCTTTCGATGCCTGAGCTGCTAGCCAGATTCTTGTCGTCACCACCAATTCACGTCGATGGCGTCAGCTGCTGTCGTGTTCGAGGAATGGCCGGCGAGCGAGTCGCCGATCACGACATGCCTGCCCGCGACCGTATTCATCAGAGCTCGATGGGCAATGTCAAATGACGCTCGAAAATCATCCTGCGATGGGCTTTGAGAAGATCGGTGAGTGAGGACCCGATTTCCTTGTTCAGATAAGCAAAGGCAGGGCGAAGCTGAGGCATCATGCCTGGGCATTCTTCCACCGTGACGCCGGCGATCGGCGTGAGGAACGTGGCCGAATAGATGTCGAGGGCCGAGAGTCGATCGCCTAGCAGGTACGCGCATCCTTCGGCGTGACTCTTTTCCAGCATCCGATGCAGCAGACCGAGCACGTCGAAGATGCGCTGCTTGGCATAGGAAACGCGCGATGCGGAGTATCCATACTTCGGCGCCAAGAACTTCGCCACCGGCACGGGGAAACCCTCGGCACCGTCCGTTGCGAAGCCGCCGTGAATCATGAGAAGACGCGAGCTATGAGCAAGGCCGTCCTCGCCCGCGATTTCGTGGCCCACGCCAAATAGTCGCGAGCGATCCGTTGCCGCTTCGGGCAAGAGAGCGACGCCGCCCGAACGCTCTGCGAACGTCAAGATCTCCGCCCAGCCCGTGCGTCGAGGCTCACCCTTGCAATGGAGAACGGGCACGTTGTCGGCCCCGCTCGCCTTGACCATTTCCGCATCCGCCGAGCGGTATCGCACGAGGGCGACGTCGATCTTCTTTACATAGAAGACGCCTTTGGCCGCCTCCGACCACGGACTCGGCAGGACCGTGGCGACGAACATGACGGGCCCTTCGTGCGAGCGCGCCGCTTCCAGATCGATGAAATGCATGTGTTCCTTCCGATGGCGTCGTCGGTTCGCCGTCGTTACCAAGTGCCCTGCGCTTCATGCGCCGTCAAGAAAGGCACGTCGCGCCGGCGCGGGCGCGAAATCCCATATCATCCAACGTTGTGCGCCGTCCCCGATACCGCGCCTCGATCTGGTCACTTTTGGCCGAATAGGTGAGTCGCTGACGGCGACGGCATCGCATCCGCCGCTCTCGGCGAGCCTGAAGAGCGATGCTCGATGTGAACGCTCCGAAAGCCGGGGCTGACTCCGTCGTCTCGATCAACTCCGAGGAAAGTTTTCCGTCGTCGTGCTCAACGACCTGCCGTCCTCCGACGAAGGTTCCCCGTCGTCGCTCGAGCCAAGCCGCGGTCCTCAGACGAAAGTTCCCAGTGGTCGGGTTGGACGACCGATCCCGACCATCCGCAGCTATGCAGTGAATCTCTAGGCGCTTGGAACGAACTGCAACTGAACGGAGGCACGAGTGCCTACCTTATCGGAACGGATTAATGAGGCGCTGCGCGCGCTGCGCGCCAGCACACCAGACATCATCGGATCGCTCGTCGTGAGCACCGAAGGCTTCGTCGTGTCGTCGTTGCTGCCCGCCGAGGTGGACGAGGAGCTCGTCAGCGGAATGGCTGCCTCGTTGCTCGGCGTAGGCGAGCGGATCTCCGCGGACTTGATGCGCTCTGACATGGAGCAGGTCTACGTTCGCTCGCCCAAGGGGTACATCATCCTCAACGCCGTCACGCACGATACCGTGCTCGTGCTCCTCGTGACGCGTGACGCAAAACTGGGCCTGATCTTTCTCGAGCTACGGCGCGTGCTCGCCGAGCTCAGCAAGGCGATCTGAGATGTCGCCGGCCATTCTTCGCGGGGTCATGGGGTCGTGTTTGGCCCTCGGCGTAGCCGACCTGGCGTGGCTCGATGTCAACGCGGAACGAATGGCCGGCTCGGCTCCGACCGTACCGACGGTTCCCATCGAACCGACGGCGCGGGCGACACGTATCGAACGACATCCGCCCCTCGCACCGCCGATTTCGGACGAGGAGCTTCCGCCCGTGATGAAGACGGAGAGCCGTCCGTCGCCTCCTGAGCCGGAGGGCTGCGTCGTTCACTTCGACCGCGGGGTTTCGACCCTCAGCTATGACCAGGCGGAGATGTTGACGCCGATCGCCGACGCACTGAAGACGAACCCCAAAGCGGTCGTACGCGTCGAGGGGCATGCCGATCGTACGGGCTGGAAAGAAAATACGGGGAGCAACCTCGTTCTCAGCGACGCGCGCGCCGCGGCCATCGTCGCGACGCTCGGCAAGCTCGGTATCCCCCGAGACCGCATTCGCAGTGCGGCTTTTGGCGACACGCGGCCAGTCGACGACGGAACGACCGAAGAGGCGTTTCGACGCAATCGGCGCGCAGAAGTTCGAATCGAGCTCCCAGGAGATCGCTGATGTCCTTCGCGCCGCTTTTCTGGATTTTGTCCGCCACCGGTGCGGTTCTGTTCTTCTTCGCGGGGCTGGCGGCAGGGGCGCTCAAGAGCCAGCGCGCGCGTCAGATGGAGCAGATCGAGATTGCCCGCCTCAAGGCGCTCGTCGTCGAGCTCGAACATCGAACTGCGAGCACGAACTCGCCGCTTGCACCTGCTCCGCTCGAACATCGAACTGCGAGCACGAACTCGCCGCTTCCGCCGGCGGCGCTGGAAGGCGACGGCGGTACCAAGACATTTCAGAGCATCTTGGGGCGCTTGAGCAAGATCAAGGGCATTCACGCGGCCGTGCTGGGTGACTCGATGGGCCTACCCGTCGCCGCGTTCGGCGAGCAGTCCGAATCGCTGGCCGGCTTCTGTGGGTTCATTTCCCAGGCCGCCAGCAAGGCCCGCGATTTTTTGCAGCTCGGAAGCATTCGCCGTATTGTCATCGAGGACGAGCGAACGGCGACGCTGACGGCGTGCAGCGTGCCAGGCACCGATATCTTCTTGGCAACGCTCACAGCAGGGCCGGGCCCCGATTTTCCGCGCATGGTTCAACTTCTGAACGACGTCAAATCGTTCATGTCTCAAAGGAGTCAAGCATGAGTATCGCAGCAGTACCCAAGATCGCGGCTGGCGAAAAACGCATGCCCATCGAAGTCGCCAATGTCCTCAAGATCGCCCGCCCGTCGCTCGGCAACGACGCGGGGGTCGCGCTCTTCCGGCTTCTCCGCCTGGTCGCGCTGGAGGACATCATCGGACGCGGAGCGGCCGGCACCGCATACGTTGCCGGAAAGAAACTGGGGCTGGCGCTCGGGATTACGAAGCTGGAAGACTTTCTCGTCCTTTGTGCCGAGCTCAAGATCGGTGTCATCAAAGTCCCCCAGCTGACCGCTTCCAAGATCCACGTCGACGTGTACGAGTGCGTGACCTGTGCCGGGATGAGCACGGTCGGAAGGACACTCTGTCACCTCGAGGGCGGGATGATCGCTGGTGTCGTGGAGTCCGTCACCAAGAAGAAGGCCCGCGCGCTCGAGGTGACCTGCATCGGCGGTCTCGGGCACGACGCCTGCGGTTTCGACGTCGCGGTTGGTTAGAGCTTCGCCCTAGCGCCGAGGTGCGGGGGACGGCTCGGCGGCGGGGCGTGCGCGCGACTCGGACTCGGACGCTGCTGCCGGAGGGCGCCTGTCGTCCGGGAGCAGAATCGGCGTCTGGCTAGGCTGCGTAGGCGCAAGCGTGGCGCCTTCCGAAGAAGAAGAAGAAACGGGATTTGCCTGCGGAGCCGGTACCAATGCGACCGTCGCCGCCCGCACGACCTTTCCATTGTCCTGACCAACATCGCGTGCGATGAGCGAGATCAGCGCAAATATCGCGCCGATCACGAAAGCCACCGCGGCGATGATCGCTTTCGGATACCGAAGCCACTTGGGCACGTCAGGTGTGCTGGGCGCCGTCGAATGCCGGACCTCGAGATCGGTGGACGCCGCCGAGACCGACGAGTCGGCAAAGGAGAGAATGGGGGTCGACGTCTGGTGCGCGGATGCCATCCCGCTCTCGGAATAGGAGGTCAGCGAGCTGAGAATGACGCGGCGCATCTCGCGTGCCGTCTGGAACCGATCCTCGGGCAGCTTGTTCAACGCGCGCAAGCATATGCTCTCGAGGACCGGGTTCACGGCGCGGTACCGCGACGGAGGGATGGGAGGTTCGGATACGTGCTGGATAGCGATGCCGAAGGGCGTGTCGGCGACGAAGGGTGGGCGCCCGCAGAGCAGCTGGTAGAGAACGACGCCCATTGCGTAAAGATCGCTGCGGCCGTCGACGCCTTCCCCGCGCGCTTGTTCGGGCGACATGTAATCGGGCGTTCCCACGATGAGACCCGCCGTCGTGAGCTGAGGTGCAAAGGGCCGCGACTCGTCGACGGACATCTTGGCGATACCAAAGTCGCACACCTTCACGACGTCGATCGCATTTCCTTCGTCGTCGGTCCCGCGCAATATCAGGATGTTCTCGGGCTTGATATCGCGATGGACGATACCGACGTCGTGTGCCTTGGCCAGCGCAGAAAGCGCCTGGGACATGATCTGAACGATCCGGGCGTCCTCGAATGGCCACTCGCGCTGCATGACGGTGAGTAAGTCGTCGGCCTCGACGTATTCCATGACGAGGTGGAGCAAGTCTCCGTCTTCTCCAAAATCGAGCACGCGAAGGGAGTTGGGGTGCTCGAGTCGAGAAGCCGAAAAGGCTTCGAGCTTGAAGCGCTCGACGAAGTTCCGCTGCTCGGCCAGCTCCCGATGCAAGATCTTGACAGCCACCCATTTGTCGAGCGCGATCTGACGCGCTCGGTAGATGGTGCCCATCGAACCGGTGCCGATGACGCTTTCGATCGTATATTTCTGGGCCAGCGTCCGACCGATGAGCCCGGGCTCGGCCATCGAGGAAATCTGCACCCTGTCTCGCTCTGGTTCGACGTCGCGGACGATGGAGCGCTGGGCGCGAAGAGCGAATCCTCCTCGATTGTCATGCGATTGCCGGTCGCGTGCCAGGTTCGCGCCGGTTTCGAACGGATACTGGTGCTTCGTTGGATCGTCTGTCGACGGAAGCGCGTCCGGCGGTTTCAGCGGCTCTCCCTGGTTTTCGGCGGCCTGCTGCCGCGCGGGCCGTTCGAAAATCGACGACGTTCGATTGAGGTTCTCTCCGTGGTTTTTGGCGGCCTGCTGCCGCGTGGGCCATTCGAAAATCGAGGGCGTCCTATTGAGGTTCTCTGCCTGGTTCTCGGCAGCCTGCTGCTGCGGTGGTCGTTCGAAAATCGTGGACGTCGCGTTGACGCTCTCCCCGTAGCTTTTTTGGCGGCTTGCTGCCGCGGGGGCCGTCCGAGAATCATGAACGCTCATTAGTTCTCTCCCTGGTGTTTGGCCTGCGGCCCGGAAACAACGACCGCTGAGAAGGAACGACCGCCAAAAGGAGCGCCACGGTCCCGTCTATCATGATCATGCGATCATGCGAGCGCATCCGCGCGTCCATCGCCCTAAGGAACTAGATCGTTCACGAAAAAACAAATTCCGTCACCGAAAAAATCGCGACCAGCGAGCGGAAAAATCGCGGCAGGCAATAGAGGAGCATGCCGGCCCAATGACCGTGGCTGCCTCATCGTCGGCGTGATCGTATCTACGTCAGCGCGTTCGCCATCACGTAGACCAGCGACGACAGTCAACTCATTTCGGTGCCTTCAATTGACGAGCAGCAACCCATGAAGCCGAAGGCCCCTCGTGACCGACAAGATGACAGTCTTTCGGCAGTCGCTGTCTCGCCGGAGGCGGTGGCGCGTCGTTCGGACGGGCGCAGCGGGCCCGCGCCTGCTTCGACCGTGCGGCGACGGGTGGGCGTGGGGGTAGGGCTCTGCCTGGCGATCGCGGTCCTATTCGCGTTGCTCGCGCCCGGCCAGGAATACCTCACGGCGCCTGGAAGAATGAACGTAGGGCACGAGCAACTCGCTTGTACCAGCTGCCATCAACCGGCGCCCGGTAGCGTGCGCCAGCAAATCCAGGCCGGCACACGTTTTCTCATCGGGCTGCGCGAAGCGCCGGTCGACTTCGGATTGCGAGAAGTGGAAAACAGCGATTGCTATGCGTGTCATGAACGTCCGTTCGATCGGCATCCCGTCTTTTTTTTCAACGAGCCGCGCTTCGCCGACGCTCGCAAGGCGATCGCCCCCCAGCAATGCTCAAGCTGTCATCGCGAGCACTCCGGCCGTCGCGTCACGGTACAGCCGGGATACTGCCAGCATTGTCATGGCGGGCTAGAGATGAAGAACGACCCGCTGGACGTCCCGCATGCGACGCTCGTACGTGAGTCCCTCTGGCTCAGCTGCCTCGGCTGCCACGATTTTCACGGCAACCACGTGATGAAGAGCCCGACCCGTTTCGCCGATGCGATCTCCTCGCTTCGCGTCGGGCGCTACTTCCAAGGCGATGCCTCTCCTTATCCTAGGGAGCTGAAAATGCCGGCTCGGCAGGAACGAGGGGACCATTAAGCCCTTTGCAATACTCCTTGCGCTGATGGCGACGGTCTACCTGTTCGTGACCGCCCCACCCCCTTTGGCCGACGCGTCGGCTGGAGACGGCAAGCGGCTCTCGGCGCACGAAGTCTTGGAGATCTGCGCCGCGGAGAACGCCGCTGTACGCGAGCTTTACACCAACGAAATCGTGGGCGCGGGCCAGAAGGTCGGCCTCCGGTTCGACGAACAATGGGAACAGCTCAAATTCGACGCCGGGCCCCTGCCTGCTCTCTTTCTGCGCCAGACGTCCAAGAGCCTGGCGCGTAGCTCGGTGAGGTTGGGGCTGTTTTTGGGATCGGACAATCCCGTCAACAAGTCGAATCAATTCTCTGGTCCGCAGGCGGCCGCCCTTCAAGAGATGCGACGCGACGCAGAACCGCGCAGCTTTTTCATGAATGACGTCCGGCTGTACACGGCCATGTTCCCGGACTTCGCCGTCGCGCCAGCGTGCGTGGAATGCCACAACAAGCATCCCGACAGCCCCAAGAGCGATTGGAAATTGGGCGACTTGATGGGTGCTACCACGTGGACCTTTCCTTCGAACAGCGTCTCGGTCTCCGAGACGCTGGAGGTCCTTGCTGCACTCCGCAACGCATTCCGGGATGCGTACACTCGGTATATCGAAAAAACCAAAACCTTTTCTTCGCCCCCGGAAGTCGGAAAGAAATGGCCGAGCCAGTGTTATTGCCTACCCACCCCCGAAACATTCATGCAGGCAGCAGAACGGCGGAGTTCCAAGCCCACGTTGGATCGCCTGCTTTCCCGTCGCCAGGAAGTGCTCCGAGAAAGTACGCGCCCGAGCGGCCCGCAGTAGCCTCGCGCGCACTCTTGGCCTCCCTAGCCGGGGCCGCGATGTGGCTCTTGTTTCTGGCACAGATCGATCTGGGATTCGAGTGGCGGCCACTCAGCGATTGGCAGGGACACACTTGGTACAAGGTCGTGAGCGGCTCTCTGCTCGGGGGATTCGTGTGCTTCCAATGGCTGCTCGCGCTGTTGCGCGTCAATCGATGGGCGCGCGCAGCGAAGACGCTGTATCCGTGGCACAAGAACGCAGGAGCTCTTTCGCCAGTGCTCCTCTTTCTCCATAGTACGCGTCTCGGTTTCGGCTATCTGCTCGTGCTCAGCACCGTGTATATGGCCAACAACGTCGTGGGTCTCGTCAGTCCCGCGACCTTCCCGCGCCTCAAGACGATAATGCCTTTCTGGCTGATAGCGCACATCGCCCTCTCGGTGCTGCTCGCGACGCTGGTGGTGTATCACGCGTGGACTGCGCTTTATTACGAGTAGCGCGTCGTGGTTGGGAAGGCGCAGTCCTCACGTTACTCACCGCTCGCATCGACGAAGTTGCGCGCAGCGTCCCTCGGTCCCGCATCGCATCCCAAACCCGGCGCACCACCAGCGCCCGGATCCGGCCCCCCACCGCTGCTGCACCAGCAGTTCGCCGGGGTAAAGACCTGGCCAAACGCAGCGCATCCGACCCGATGGTCGGGCTCACCGACGGTGATCTCCCATCGAACGCCCGTACACGTGGCCGTGGTGAGCGTGAAGGCGCCTCCACGCACGATGGCGTCGGCGCAGCCCGAAGGAAAGCTTTGCGCCGCAATCCAACATCCGTGAGCAGACTCCCCTTCCCAGGCATCGAACGCGCTGCCCTTGACCTCTGACGTCGGCGGAGGGGCTGTTCTCGTATAACAATCGCCGCCATCGACAAATGTTCCACCGGTCCCCGCCGCGCCCGTCCCTCCCGCGCCCCCGCCTGATCCCGCGCCGCCCGTTGCGCCTCCGCCCAGTCCGGCGGATCCACCGTTCACGCCGCCGGATCCTCCGCGGCCTGCTACACCCACTCCACTTCGACCAGCAGCACCTGAACCGGCTCCGCTTTCTCCGCTCGCGCCCGCGCCGCCTCGCCCACTCGAGCTCGTACCGCCCGTTTCGGCCGAACCTCCGTTGCCGTCCGATGCCGCGGCGCCGCCGTCGTCGAGCGTTTGGCCGTCCTGACGTTCACAAGACAAGGGCAACGCGAGCGCGCCTACCAACAATGCGGCGACGAAGTTCTCGAAAGTCGAACGTTTCATGCCACACGACATCTTGGCTCCTTCGAGAGCCGTCGGAAACCTCAAAATCTTAACATCGTTGACCGCAATCCACGCTGTCGCAGGTAGTCAGCTTTCACGGACAGTCGAAGATCGGCTGAAGCGTTCCGTTTGCGTGGTCCTGATCGCCGAGGTTCCTCGGCGGAGACTGACCTGGGTGTGTGGGGAGACGGACGACAGATGCGAGAACCCTCGACCTGGACCGAATCGGTCTTCCCCGCCGACACATGCCTGGAGGCCCGAGGACGTGCGCTGCACCGCTGTAACCGCCCCTTGCGGCGGATCACTCGTGAGCGTCACTCTCGTGTCGGAGGCGCACGATCATCGGCCAGAAGCCGAGGGCCTGAAAGGCGGCATGCGCGTCGACGTTGAAGGCCCAGGAGGTCAACTCGACATCGGGAACGCCCTGCAAGCGCGCCTCCGTGAGCACGCGTTCGACCAAAGCTCGGGCTACGCCCTGCCGGCGATGAGCTAGGGAAACGGCGATCTCTTCCAGTTCGTAAAATCGCCGAGCAAGGCAAAGAGCGTTTTCAGCGCGTTCTCGAAGGACGCTGACCGCGTATCCAACCGCGCCATCGCCCATGTGGGCAATCCAGACTCGAACGTCGGGTCGATGCAGCCTCGATCGGAACGACTCCGCGACGGCGCCGGACTCCGGGTGCTTGAAGTACTCCGGCAACGCCGCAACATGGAGGTCCTGAACAAAGCGGTTCAAGTCCGCCAGGAGATGAACGTCGTGGTCTTCGGCGTCGCGGATCGTGATGAGCATCGTGGGATTCGTCCGCCGAACATACAACGGCTAAGCGAACGGCGCAGCCCATTCGCTTCCCGCGACGCTGCCGGCGCGCGCTCCCTGCTTGTCGAGGCTCGCCGCGGGCGTCATTGGTGATGGCGAGATCCGCGCTAACCGGCGCTCCGCGTGGCGATGGCCTGCACGATCTCGCCAACAAAAGCCGAACCGGCGATCGTCCGGGCACGATTCTGGCGCAAACGATCGCGCTCGCCCTATCGCTAGTCCGTTCGCATGGCGATCATGGGATCGACCTTGGCTGCTCGCAGTGACGGCACGAGCGAAGCCGCTGCGGCAACGAGCGTGAGTAGCACGACCACGGCGATCAACGTCAGCGGATCATACGTGGTCAGGTCGAAGAACATGCTCGCTAAAAGGCGCGCCAGCGCCGCGCCGCAAAGCAGTCCCAGGCCTACACCGAGCACGACCAGGCGTCCCGCTTGCACGAGGACGAGCCGCAGCACGTGCGCCGCTGGTGCACCGAGGGCGATGCGGACGCCAATCTCACCCTGACGCTGTGCGACCGAGTACGCCATGACGCCATAAATGCCGATGGCTGCGAGCACGATCGCCACACCAGAGAACACCGTGAAAAGGAGCATCGAGAAGCGCTGCCGCGCCATCGACTTGGCGATCCATTCGCGCAGTGGACGAATGCTCGCAATCGGTTGATTGCTGTCGACCGCGTGAATGGCACTGCGAATCGCAGGGGGGAGACCGGCTATCGCGCTTGCCGTCCGGAGGACGAAGACCACGTAGTCGTCCGATGCCTGATCGAACGGTGCGTAGGTCTGCAGCGGCGGGGTCTCGTCCAGTTTGAAATGCTTCACATCGCCGACCACGCCCACGATCTCGCGCCAGACCTCGGCTTTGGTGCCGATGCTGATGCGCCTGCCGATGGGGTCCGTATCGGCAAAGAGCTTTTTGGCCATCGATTCGTTGATGACGACGACCATGAGTGATGTCCCGACGTCGGAGCGTTGCAGCGCACGACCACTGAGGACTGGAATCTTCATGGACTGGAAGTAGTCGGCCGTCACCGCGTAGAAGGCCGACGGTGGACTGTCCGACGTAACGGGACGGCCTTCGATCTTGAAACGCCGGACCGACCCGCCTCCAACGAACGGCACGGCTTGCGACGCTCCGACGGCGAGCACGCCCGGCAATGCCCCTAATCTACTCTTGGCTTGCGCGACGAACTCCGCCTGCTGGATCGGGGTCCCATACTTCTCTTTGCTCAGCGAGATCTCGACGGCGAACGCATCGGCAGGCTCGAACCCAGGGCTCACGTTTTGTAAGCGGACGAAGCTGCGGATGAGCAGGCCAGCCCCGGCAAGCAAGACGAGGGTGACGGCGATTTCCGCAACCACGAGCGCGCCGCGGAGCTTCTTACGGCGCCCCCCCTCGCTCGTGCCACGCCCCCCCTCCTTCAGGGCTTCGGTCAAGTCGATGCGATTCGCCTGCACGGCGGGGACGATCCCAAAAGCGATGCCGGTCACGAGCGAGAGCGCGAACGCAAAACCGAACGCCCGCGCATCGACGAATATCTCCGTCACGCGCGGCAGGTCTTCGGGCGCAAATGCGATGAGCGCGCGTGTCCCCCACTGAGCCAAGAGCCAACCCAAAAAACCGCCGAGCAGCGCCAGCACGATGCTCTCCGTGAGCAGCTGCCGCACGATCCTCCCTTGGCTCGCGCCGAGGGCCGCGCGAATGGCGATCTCCTTGGAGCGTCCCGTGGCGCGCGAAAGAAGAAGGTTTGCCACGTTGGCCGTGGCGATGAGCAGCAGGAATCCTACGGCGCCAAGAAGCAACAGGAGCATCGGGCGCGCATCACCCACTTCCGCTTCGAGGAGCGGCGTGATCTTGACTCCAAAACCTTGGTTCGTGTCCGGATATTGTTGCGACAGGCGGTCGGCGATGACTTTCATCTCGGCGCGGCTTTGTTCGAGGGTCACATTCGCCTTCAGGCGACCAAAGGTCGTGATGTAGTGCGCGCCGTGGTTCTGACGGTCGGCCCCGGTGTACGCCGCTGGCGTGAAAACGTCGGAGGGACTATCGAGTACCAAGAAGTTTTTCGGCATGACGCCGATGACGCCGAACGCGCGCCCGTCGAAATGGATCAGCTGCCCCACGATCTCGGAGCGGCCGCCGAACTGGCGCTGCCAGAAGGCGTGACTCAGGATGACGACGTTCTCTTTCCCAGGCTCGTCTTCCTCTTCCGAAAAGTCGCGCCCGAGCGCGGGGCGAACACCGAATGTCGCAAAGGTATTGGCCGTGACGCGAAAGGCCGTGACGCGCGCTGGTTCGCCGGCGCCCGTCAAGTTGTAGGAGTCCGATCGGATGGCAGCCAGGTTTTCGAAGCTGGTCGATTGCGCTCGCCACGCGAAGTATTGACCGGGTGCAACGCCGAATTCAGGAAACTCGGGGAGCTTGGTCTCGATCACGTCGACCAGGCGCTCGGAATCGGGATAAGGGAGCGGCCTGAGAAGTACGCTGCTCACCACGGAAAAGATGGCGACGCAGGCGCCGATGCCGAGAGCGAGCGTCAGAAGGGCGACCGCCGTAAATCCGGGAGACTTGCGCAGCTGGCGGAAGGCGATACGGATGTCACGCATAAGACCCTCTCGTCGTCGATCCATGGTGGGAATCACTGGCCATCACGCGCTCGCATTGGCCACCGGAAACGTCCGGTGAGCGATTCCGCTTTCGTTGACGAGCCGTCCGTCGAAAAGGTGGATGCTCCGCGACGCCTGTTTTGCGTAGTCGGGATTGTGCGTGACCATGCAAATGGTGGCGCCTTCCGCGTGCAGCTCGCGCAAGAGCCCCATCACCGCATCCCCGTTGGACGAGTCGAGGTTCCCCGTCGGCTCGTCGGCTAGCAACACCAACGGATCGCCCGCTACCGCACGCGCCACTGCGACGCGTTGCTGCTGCCCACCCGAAAGTTGCGCGGGCACATGGCGCGCCCGCCGATTCATCCCTACGCGCTCGAGTGCCTTTTCGACGCGCTGACGCCGTTCACTGGCTGGCATGTCCCGGTACGTGAGGGGCAGCTCGACGTTTTCGAACACCGTCAAATCGCCGATGAGGTTGAACGACTGGAAGATGAAACCCACCTTTTGATTTCGCAAAAGAGTCCGCTCCCGAGCGCGCAGCGCGGCCACGTTTTCACCGGCAAATTGGTAATTGCCCGTCGAAGGCGTGTCGAGTGCGCCCAGTATCGATAAAAGTGTGGTCTTTCCCGACCCCGAGGGGCCCTCCATTGACACGAACTCACCCTTGCCAATGGAGAGATGGATATCGGATAGGGCGTGGGTCTCCAGTTCTTCGGTCAAGAAAACCTTTCCGACCCCTTCCATTCGAATAATGACTTCGCCGTTGCCCATGACGATCCTTTCGGCTCCTCATCTTCGAAATCGCAAGATCCGGGCCACAGCCAGAACGCGCAGCGCGCCCTGCCAATCGACGGACGCTTGTATCGACTGTGGGATTGACCATCCCAGATCCGAACAGTTGGATTCGGGCGCCGTGAACCGGCCGTGACGCTGTGCACGGTGCCGCCGCCGAGTTACGCTCGACATCGTCCATGACCGCTATCCGGATACTCATCGCCGACGATCAGGCCGACGTGGTCGAGGCTTTGTTCTTGCTCATGAAACACGCCGGCTATTCGGTGATGACCGCGACCTCGCCGGCCGGTGTGCTCGCCGCGGTCGAAGCGCAGACCTTCGACGTGCTCCTCATGGATCTCAACTATGCGCGCGACACGACGTCCGGCCGCGAGGGGTTGGACCTGCTGGGGCAGCTGCAGAACATCGATGCCACCCTGCCCATCGTGGTCATGACTGCCTGGGGATCGGTGGAGGGGGCGGTCGAATCGATTCGCCGTGGCGCGCGAGATTATGTGCAAAAGCCATGGGACAACCCGCGTCTCTTGCAAACGCTGCGCACACAAGTCGACCTCGGTCGTGCTCTACGGCGAAGCCGCCGGCTGGAAGATGAGACGCTCCGCCAGCGGGCTACGAATCTCCCGCGGGTTGTCGCCGATTCGAGCGGCATGCAGAGCGTGCTGCAACTGGTGGAACGGGTCGCGCCCTCCGACGCCCACGTTTTGATCACGGGAGAGCACGGCACGGGCAAGGAGGTGGTCGCGCGCTGGTTGCACGCCGCGTCCAACCGCAGCGCGGGGCCGTTCGTCGCCGTCAACGCCGGCGGCGTGACCGACGGCGTGTTCGAAAGCGAGCTTTTCGGCCATGTGAGAGGCGCCTTTACCGATGCCAAGGCCGATCGCGCGGGATGCTTCGAGCTCGCCGAAGGGGGCACGCTCTTCCTCGACGAGATCGCCAACATGCCGCTGGCGCAACAGGCCAAGCTTCTCAGGGTGCTGCAAACGCACGAATACCAGGCCGTGGGTTCGTCGCGCGTGCGCCGCGCCGACGTTCGCTTCCTTGCGGCGACCAATGTCGACGTCGCTCGCGAGGTAGCGGAGGGCCGCTTTCGGCAGGACTTGCTCTACCGTCTGAATACGGTCGAAGTGCGATTGCCCCCGCTTCGCGAGCGCCGCGATGACATCCCGCCCCTGGTGGCGCACTTCGCGCTGCAATTGAGCGCTCGCTACCGTCGCGCGGTTCCCGACTTCTCACCGAGCGCGATGATGGCGCTGCTCGAGCATCCGTGGCCGGGCAACGTGAGAGAGCTCGAGCACGTCGTCGAGCGGTCCATGCTCTTGGCCCGCGGCGCTGCCGTGGAAGTGGAGGACCTGGCGCTGCGCGCGGATCACGCCGCCGGCGACGCGCGCCTCGAGCAAATGACGCTCGACGCAGCGGAACGCCATTTGATTCAGCGCGCCCTCGCGCGGAGCAGCGGCCAGGTGAGCGACGCCGCCAAAGCGCTGGGGTTGTCACGCAGCGCTCTTTACCGGCGGCTCCAGCATCACG
This sequence comes from Polyangiaceae bacterium, assembly GCA_035318505.1. Lineage (GTDB taxonomy): Bacteria > Myxococcota_A > Polyangia > Polyangiales > Polyangiaceae > DASWDH01. The sequence goes on from DATHEQ010000373.1 coordinate 18,940, forward strand.
GGCTGAAGGGCGAAGAATGAGTCGTCGGCGGCGCGCGGGCCACGAGGCGCGCGTCCTCTTCTTGGCGCTCTTCTCCGGGGTTCCGGCATTGTCGATAGCGGTCGTGCTCCTCTGGACCGGCGAGCACGCTAGCGACGTCCAATGGAGCCTGACCGCGCTCGCCGTCGGTACGTGGCTCGGCGCCGCCCTCCTTCTGAAAGAGCGTGTGACTCGCGCGCTTCGCGACATTTCGAACCTGCTCGGTTTGATGCGCGAGGGAGACTTTTCCGTACGCGGCCGCATGGGAGGGCGGTCGTCCGACGCGCTCGACCAAGCCCTGGTCGAAATCAATGGCCTTGCCGAAATGCTGGCGTTGCAACGTGCCGGCGCGCTCGAAGCCAGCGCTCTACTCGGCAAAGTGATGGCTGAGATCGATGTCGCCGTCTTTGCGTTCGACGGCGAGCGCAAGCTGCGTCTCGTCAATAGTGCCGGCGAGCGCCTGCTGGAACGCCCCGCCGCGCGGATCATCGGCACTTCGGCCAGTGATCTGGCCATGGAACGTTTTCTGGAAGGGGCCGTCCCTCGCGTGGAGACGACCAACTTTGTCGGGGGCGGCCAATGGGAGCTGCGCCGCAGCGTTTTTCGCCTGGGAGGGCGCCCCCATGAGCTGCTGGTGCTGACCGATTTAGAACGGACCCTTCGCGCCGAAGAACGACACGCGTGGCAGCGCATCGTTCGCGTGCTGGGCCACGAAATCAACAATTCGCTCTCTCCGATCCGGTCCATTGCCCAAGATCTTCAGGAATTGCTCGGTCGTCCCGTCGGTGACGAGTCGAGCGACTGGCGCGAAGACGTGGCCCGCGGCCTGGCCGTGATCGAGCGGCGTTCGGACGCACTTGCTCGATTCATGGCGGCTTACGCGCGTCTGGCGCGCCTTCCCATTCCGCGCTTCGCACCCGTGGATGTCCGGAGCTGGATCAAGCGCGTCGTGGAGATCGAGACGCGTCTACCCATTGTGCTGTCGCCCGGCCCCGACATCGTCATTGCCGGCGACAGCGATCAGCTCGACCAAATGCTCATCAATCTTGTTCGCAACGCCGTCGAGGCCGCGCTCGAGACGGGAGGGGCGGTCGGCGTAAGTTGGGAAATTCTCGCCAAACACGTCGAAGTCGTGGTGGTGGACGAGGGACCCGGTTTGACGGAGACGACCAACCTCTTCGTCCCTTTCTTCACGACCAAGCCGAACGGCTCCGGCATCGGTCTCGTGCTGAGCCGGCAGATTGCGGAAGCTCACTCCGGTTCCCTCACCCTCGAGTCGCGGACCGATCGCGCGGGCGCTTTGGCACGCGTGCGGCTACGGCGCATGGCGTGACCGCATCCTTGTTTCGTGATCCGTTGTTCCCAACAGCCTAGCGTCGTGTCGGCATCCTCATGCGTATGGGAGATGTCTCCTCCGAGGCGAGTTGCGTCACGGAGGGAGAACGTGGTCTAGTTGCAGCGGCGTGGCACGGTACCGAGCAGCGTTTTCTTTGCTGATCGCAGCATCCGCGTGCGGCGCGCCGGTATCCGAGGAATCCCACGGCACGCCAGTGACCTACGACGGCAAGAATCGCGTCCTGCGGTTCGACGGAGCGGCCAATTACGCCACCTCGGGCACGGCTGCATTTCCCTTTCCCACCGATCCTCAGACCGTCGCGCTCTGGGTACGTCCTGCGGACGCAGCACCCCCTGCGGGCGACTCCGGGGCGGCGAACGGAATGCAGACTTTGGTTTCTTTGCGTAAGGATTTTGACAGCGGATTGGTGCTCGGGCTCCGCGACGGAGCGTTCGAGGTTTGGAGCGCCTACAACAAGAGGACGTTCGTGCGTGCGGCCATGCCCGCGAAGAAAAGTGTTTGGCAATACCTCGCCTATACATTCAACCGTTCGGTCCACCGCTTGTACGTGGACGGTCAACCGGCGGGTGAAGGCGATACCGAGCCCAGCAACCGAACGCCGACGACCGCATGGCTCGGCTCGGTCAATGGATCGTCCGCGTTCTTTGCCGGTGACATGGACGAGGTGCGTGTCTATACGGCTGCTTTGTCGAGCTCGACCATCGCGGCGCAAACGGCGAGGGGGCGAGTTCGCGACGCCAGCATCGAACAGCCCGACGCTCTCGTACTGTGGCTCGGGTTCGACGAAGTATCTGGATTTCGCGCGCTCGATCGCTCGGCTCGCAACAACGAGGCGCTCCTCGGCGACGGGATCGCAGCGCACACGCCCGAGCGCGTGGTTCTAGATCCGTGAGTCAGGGCAGGTCGAGCATCTGATCGGGCGTTGCACGTGACCGGCTGATGGTGATGTCGTCGGCGAGAACCTCGAACGCGACCGCATCGGCATCGTCGCTCTCCGAGCAAATACCAAACCAAGGGCGAAGCCCCACCCCCGTCTTTCGGTCTGGAAGATCGTAGACGAGCCGCCCATCGAGCCAAACGCGTATTTTGCCTGTCGTGTCCGTCGCATGCCGGAAGAAGACCTCCAGATGAAACCACCGCCCCACCTGCACCAGCGGAGGAGGGTCACTCAAGGGAGCTTGCAAGTACCCGTCGTTGTGTTGAAAGACATAGGCGACGAACCGTCCGTCGGGCAGGCGACGCAGGCGTAGGTCGGTTGCGCGGCCGGATATATCGGGATCCGTTGGCTCGAGAGAACGAAACTGCAGAACGGTCCAATAGGTCTCCACCGTGTAATCCTGAGGCAGTAAGAACCAGGCACCATAATAAGCCTCGTCCGGCAGATCGGCGGCATGGCCAATCGCCGGCCCCCCTTCGGCGCTCATCGCCGGTCGCGTCATGGAGAGAGCGCCGAGCCCCCGATGCACTTGGGCCTTCGAGACGCGGATGTTGGCGGCATCGGCCGGGTCGAGAAGGCTCTCCGGATCACTGCTCCACTCGGCGAGATCACCGCTATCGTGTCGCGCTGACCAGATCAGATCGCTGCCGACGTAGAGCGAATTGCCACACCCGCCGGCCGAGAGCGTACCGACCAGAGCCCAACATCCACGACGTAGCGTCGCCACCGAGATCATGTCCGGCACCTCACAGGCGAAGCGCGATGCCCGCGCTCGCGCCAATCCAAAGGTGGGGTAGCACGCCCACTTCACCGCGAGGCTGCGCCGTGAGCCCGTGCGGCACGGGTATCCATCGCACGGACGTCGCCAAGAATGGTTGGACGAATATTTTGGTCGGAAGCGCGACGAGGAGCGCTGCCTCGACACCCAGTTCGATCCCGTTGTCGCTGGTAGGATGCAGGAGGCTCGTCGCAGTCGCTCGCGAAGTGACGACCACGGCGTCCACCTCGGCGCCGAGCTCCCAATCGGAAGCACGAACGCGCGCACGCAAACCTGCATGCGCCGCTGCCCTCGCGAGATCGCCTTGCACGCCTCCAGTGTCGAAATGCCCGAGAGCCGCATAGCTCACGCCGAGCGCGGGCGTGAAGACGCCTCTTCCCATCAGCGCGCGCAAGGAGCCGCCGAAGTAACGAATGCCGTTCGCCCCGTCGAGCTGGATCCCCTGCTCGGACATAGCTGCCAGCTCCAATCGAAACAGGCGTTCCGCGGCGAGATTCGGCACGAGGTTCGGCTTCGAGGTCTCGGGGGACGGCGGTGGCGTCGCGGGCGATGGTGTTTCCGTGACCGCCGCATCCGGTAAATGGCCCTCGGGGGGCATCAGGGTCAGCACGACGAACACGGCCACGAAGCGAGCGCGCTTCTCGCAATCTCGCTCCGGTCCCTGGTAGATGCGTTCCTTCGTCCCCTTTGCAGTCGTGACGACGATGCGATAGGCCGCACCAAGATCTTCAATCTGCACCTCGCGGAGCTCATCGAGCACGGCGCGCCGGTGAGCCGGCGTGAGACCCCATGTTTCCGCCGCGACGGCCGCCGCGGTGGGGCAGAGGTTGCCCGACTGCATTCGGATGCGTTGCTCGATGGCTTGCCCGTCGTCCGAGGCCCGCGCGTTCGCCTCCCCCAGCGCCAAACCGATGCCGGTGACGAGCTGCAGAGCGCGCCCCATACGTGCAGCCCAATTCATGACGGGTACGTTGTGACCCAGCATACTCCTACACTTCGGGCGGGCTTTCGGTCGCAAATCGTTCGTTCGAGCAATTTTCGGGCAAGATCGCCAATGCCAAGTACCCTCTTCTTATTCGTGAAGGGCCAGGTCTTCCAGAAGCTACGGGAATCGGCGACCCCGGGCACGCCCGTCGATGCGGAAGCCGCTCGACCCGAATTCGATAAGATCTACGACGCGTGGTTCGACAGAGTCGCTAGCTGGGTGGCCGCGATGGGCGGGCCTCCCGGCGATCGAGACGACCTCGTGCAAGACGTGTTTCTGGTCGTTCTACGGCGTTTGCCGAGCTTCGACGGCGAGAACATCGCGGCGTGGCTCTACCAGATCACCCGGCGTCGCGTTCGCGACTTTCGCCGGCTGGCGTGGTTCAAGCGACTGCTCTTTCGGGAGCCCAGGTTTCTCGAGGCCTTCGGCGGCACGGAGACGACCACCGATGCGGGCGATCTTCGCGATCAACGGCGACGGCTCGACCATCTACTCGATGTGCTCGGCGAAGAGCAGCGCGCCGCCTTCGTTCTTTTCGAAATCGAAGGATTTAGCGGGGAGGAGATCGCCAGTATGCAAGGTGTGCCGATCAACACGGTATGGGCGCGCATTCACACCGCACGAAAAAAACTCGCCGAACGGCTGACGAAGCTCGATCGCGCTGCTCTCAGGAGGGCGACATGAGACGCCTGGTCGACAAAGTCGAAGACGCCGAAGGAATGGAGCGACTCACGGAGCTCGTGAGCGCCGCCGAGCCATTTCGACCCAATCCGTTCACCAAGCGACGCATGCTGGTGCACCTGAAGCACAAGGGCGGCGGCCAGAGACCGTTCCTGAGAGCAGGGAGTTCCCTCCTCGCCTTGATGTTCATCGTGGGATCGGCCGTCGCCGGCACGGGATGGTGGCGCGCGCACAACGATCGCGTCCCTCCCGCCATGACCGAAGTGCCCGTCTCGATGCCACCTGCCGCTGCCGCTGCCCCGGGCGCGCCGCCTTCGGCCGCCGAGCCACCGCGGCCGCCCGAAGCGACGCCATCCGACACCTCGGCGAGGGAAAGCGATAGTCCGTCGCCCAAGAGTCCCCCCGCCAAACGCCGTGGTGCAAGTGTCCGCGAAACGACGGCTTCCCGGGCGCCCGCGACCACGAGTGACGATCCGACCCCGTTGCCGCGTTCAGCGGAGGACGGCGAAGATCCAGCTCCCGTCATCCGCGCGATTCACGCCCTTCGTAGCGAGCGAAACCCGGTGCTTGCGGAGCAGCTCCTACAACAGTATTTGCGCACCAATCCCAACGGCGCGCTCGCGGAAGACGCGCGGGCCCTCCTCATCGAAACGGCGTCAGCGCTGCGAAGCACGAGTGCGGCCGATCGAGCGGAGCGGTACCTCGAGCTCTATCCCAACGGACGGTACCGAGCGACTGCCAGGCGCGTCCTTTCGGCACATCCCTAAGCTTTTTGGTTCCAAGTCGCTTTTCGACAAGGAAAGCCATCGGTCCACCCCTCTTCTTGGCAGGCGGCTCAAGATGTCCATGCAGCTCACGCTCGGGGGAGTGACTCGGCTGACGGCTGGCAACGACAAGCCAACCATGTTGCTTGCGAAGCTGGAAAGTGACGACCTGGACGACGAAGTATTGGTCAGTCTGGCCGCGCTTGGGCGCACGGAAGCGCACGCAGCGATTTGGGATCGCTACGCTCCGCTCGTTCGCAGCATCGTGCGCCGCAGTATTCGCGTAGAGAGCGATGTGGAAGACTTGGTGCAAGAAGTCTTCTTGCAGTTTTACCGAAGCCATACGCTCCTGCGGAACCGAGAAGCGTTGCGCGCGTTCATCTACGCCATTTCACATCGTGTCACTATCCGCGAGATACGCTTTCGCCGCGCCCTCAAGCGGGAGCGAACCGAGGACGGCGGGCCGGCGCCCGGTTCGAGTTTCGCCCCACCGGCCGATTTCGAAGCACGAGAGGCGATAGCGGGGATCCGCGCGGTACTCGACCGTCTCGACCCGACGGACCGAACGGCATTCGTCCTTCGCCATGTCGAAGGTCTCGAGCTCTCCGAAGTCGCCGGCATTCTCGACATATCGCTCGCGACGGCCAAACGACGTTTGGCGAAAATTGCCCAGCGCGTCAACGCGATGACCAAGAATGATCAACGGCTGGTCGAGTATTGGGGAAGGCGGTAACGCCCGGCCCGGCGCGCGGCTCTCGACCCGGTCAGAATGAAGAAAAGAACTGCCACATGCCCGGGCCCGAGATAGTGCCCTGAACGGCGTGGCCCGCTCCGGTCGTTTCGCACCACACCACCGGGTATCCCGGGCGGCAGCCTTCGTAGCGCACGCACGGGGTGGGCGTGTCGGGTACCGTCGTCATCGCGCAGCCGTTATCGGTTAGAAGCCGCGTTCGAGTGGTGACATTGCCCGCGATCGGATTCTCGGTGTCGCTCGCATCGTGCAAGAACCAGGCGGCGATGCCCCCTGCCGTGCACATCAGCCGCCCCCCACCGGGCATGCCCCCGGCGACGACGCCGTAAGCGCGGAGGACATTCCCGCGCACGCACCCGAGCAGGTTTGCAAACCACGCGCCGCTCGAGAATCCAGCGCCGAACAGACGAGAGCGATCGACGCAGTAGAGGCCCGTCACCTCGGTGACCATCGCGTCGAAGAAGGCGACATCCGGACTGGCGGCGTTGTTGAACTGCCACTGCGTGCGCATCTCGGTGGTATTCACGAGTGCCGTGCCGCCAACGACGATGGCATTGGCGCCCGACGATTGCTGGATGGGCACGTTGTTGCTCATGCCCGTGCCTCCGGCACCGTGAAACACGAAGATCACTGGGTACGCGCGATTCACGTCGTACATCGGCGGCAGGCGGACGTAGTACTCGCGGCTCGTCCCCGCGACATCGAGCATGTGCCGGACGAACATGGCGGGCGCGTCCGTGGCCGGCAGTCCACAACCAGGGCTGCGCGTGGGGCCCCCTCCGTCGCTGCTTGCGTCGTTGCTTCCACCCGTCGAGCGGTCAGCGGCACTGCCGTCAATCGGGCCCGCGTCCTTTGCCCCCGCGCCTCCACCTGCACTCCCGCCGGCGCCGGCGTTTCCGGAGCTGCCGGCCGCGCCGCTGCCCGACACTCCCGAGCTGCCTCCCCCGCCCCCCGATCCTCCGGAGCTGGCGCCACCAACGCCTGCTCCCCCCGCGCCCGCAACTTGGCCACCGACGCCGGCTGCACCGCTTCCTATTGACGTCGCGCCTCCGCTCCCGGTCGTACCTCCGCCGGTCGTCGAGGCATCGTCATGGCTCGAGGCATCGAACCTGCGTGACCCTTCCTCGGGAAGGGTCGAGGAGCATGCGACCGCCAAAGCAGCGCTGAAAAGTCCGTTCAGCGAAGCGGGCAACCGTTTCACAGACCGGCCAGCGGACCCGTGCTGTCGCCCAATGTCACGTTGGTGACGCCGGCGGTGCCGACCATCGTCAGGAGGAGATTGGAGACCTTCTGATGCATGTTGGTCGGGAAGATCAAGTGCTGTCCGGGTTTGAGCGCCCCTCCGCCGCTTCCGGCCAAGATCACCGGCAAATCGTCGTGATTGTGGCGATTGCCGTCGGAAATGTCGCTGGAGAAAAAGATCGCCGAATTATAGAGCATATTGGAGCTGCCCTCGGTGACGGCCTTCATCTTGTTCATCAGATAGGCGAGCTGGGTTATCTCCCAGAGCCCAATCGTCGCCAATTGACTGAGCTTCGTCGGGTCATTGGCGTGATGCGAGATGTCATGATGTCCGCCGGTGATCCCTAGAGCGGGATACGTCTGGCCGCTGATCGCATTTCCCAACATGAAGGTGATGATTCGGGTCGCATCGCACTGCATCGCCATGACCATGAGGTCGCTCATGATCGCAACCTTGGCGGGAAAATCCGTGGTCGCAGCCGGCTTCGTTCCGGGCATGCATTGGCTGACCGGCGTCATCGTCATGAGCTTCGTTTCCAGCGCGCGCACGCCGGTCAGGTACTGGTCCAGCTTCAAGTTGTCGCTTCTTCCCAACTTGAGCGCCAGTCCCTTGGCGTCGCTCGTGATCGCGTCGAGCACGCTCTTGTCATAAGCACGACGTTTTGCCGCCGCCGTGGCCGTTTCGGTGGGATTCACGCCGGCGAAGATCTGGTCGAAGACCTTGACCGGATCGATCAACTTGGGCAGCGGCGTGGTCACGTCGGCCCAAGAGATATTGCGCGCATAGGCGCATCCGTAGCCGCTATCGCAGTTGCCGGCCGTGCTGCCGCCGCTCATCCCGAGCTGCATCGATGGAATCCGCGTCGCGGTACCAATCGCCTTGGCCGCCACTTGATCAACCGAGATTCCGAGCTGAATCGTGGTTTCCGATTTCAGCGCGTGCACGCAGGTGATGAATGCGGATGTGCCCGACGCGTGGTCGCCTGGACCGTCGGGCTTCGCTGGCACGTTTTCCAATCCCGAGATCACCGAGAAGTCGCTCTTCAGCGCCTCGAGCGGCATCAACATGGGGGGCGTCGGATACGCGGTGCCAGCGGCCGTCGGCTTGAAGGTGGCCATGTGAATGCCATTCGGCACGTAGTAATAAATGAGGCGTCGAGGCGCGGCTGGAGTCTGGGCACTCGCCGTTCGCAGCTCGATCGACTCCAAGAACGGTAGCGCCACGATGGCGGCTCCGCCCGCCAGGAACGCGCGACGGCCTGCGATTCGATGGATGCTCATGGTTCGCCTCGTCGGTTCAAGAAAGTCGGGCTCGTCGCGATTTGCGTGACGAGATCCTTGAAGCCGTGCCCATTGGCTCTGAAGGATTGGGTAATGCCATAGAGGACCGCGGGGTCCATGTGGCCGGCAGTCGCGACATCCGGCGCTCTCCCCAACGCGTAGGTGTAAAGCTGCTCCACCATGCAGCGCCCGAAGTTCACGTCCGCTGCCACCAGGTTGGCGAGCTCCGGTCCGCCGTTGAACCGTCGGCCGTCGGGCAATTCGCCGCTCGAGTCGATGGGCAATCCATTGTCGATCGTGCGGTACGAACCAATGGCGTCGTAGTTCTCGAGCCCGAGACCAATGGGATCCATGTTCTTGTGACACACGGCGCAGTTGGGATTGGTACGGTGCGCCTCCAGTTGCTGGCGCAGCGTTCCCGTCACTTTGGTCGGGTCGATCGAGGTATCGACATCCGGCGGCGGCGCCGGAACGGTGAGACACAAGAGCTGGTTCATGACCCACTTGCCGCGCACCGTGGGCGACGTCCGGTTCTGGTGCGAGGTCACGGTCAAGAATCCGCCTTGCGACAAGAGTCCCCCGCGCGCGGTGCCCGCTAGGCTCACTTTGACAGGAGTTGCCGAGCCGACAGCTGGGAGCCCGTAATGCTTCGCCAGGCGATCGTTGGCGAAGGTGAAGTCGGCGGTCAAGAGCTTGTCGGCCGCCATCCCGTTGACGACGACCTCTCGGAACATCGCTTCCATCTCCAGCTTCATCGCCGCCCGAAGGCTGTCATCGAAGGCCGGGAAGAGCTTGGGATCAGGGGTGGCGTCCGCGATCTGCCGCGTGTAAAGCCATTGGCCCGCAAAGTTGTCGCTGAGCGCAGCGGCCTTGGAGCTCGCGAGCATCCGCGTGACCTGAGTCTGCAGTGAAGACGCCTGACCGAGCGCTCCGGCTTTCGCGGCCGCGAACAGATCGGCGTCGGGCATGCTGCTCCAGAGAAAGTACGAGAGGCGTGATGCGATCTCGTATTGCTCGAGCGGATGAGGAGCCGCCGTCGTCGGGGACGGGTCGGTTTCCACGCGAAAGATGAAGTTCGATGACATCAGAACCGTGCGGAGCGCCATCTTGAGGCCCTGCTCGACAGGATCGGCTTGCGTGCCAGCCAGGGTGACGGCAGCCATCAGCGCGTCGATCTCGGCACTGGTTACCGGACGCCGCCATGCGAGCGGGACGAAGGCCTCGAGAACTTTGCGCGCGCAGGTGGCGCCCTGAGCAGCCAAATCGCAAGTGACCAGTTTCGACCGTTGCGCGGCCACGGTCAGCGCTTCGTCGACCAGAGCCACGGCGGCGCTGTAGTAGTTGTCGATATGAAGTGGGGACAGCGTCAGCACATCGGCAATGTTGTCAAAGCCGCTGCCTCGGTCGTCGATCGGGAAATCATCTGCGGGCGTACGCGTTGTTCCAAGAAGATCGCGAACGGTGTTGTTGTATTCCACCCGATTGAGCCGGTGCAGTGTGATGCGGCCGGGATCGGTTCCAGCGGGGGGCGGCGGTGTTCCGGTGCCACCTTGTCCGCCAGTGCCCGCCGCACCACCGCTTCCACCGGTCGCGCCGCCGCTCCCACCCGTTGCACCGCCCCCCGCGCCCGTCGTCGTTCCAGTCGGAGGGGTGCCAGTGCCAGTCCCAGTCGTGCCGGTGGTCGTCGTGGCACCGGAGCCTCCACTCCCACCCCCTGCCGGATCACGAGACGAGTTTCGACCGGGAGCTTCCGCGATCGTAGCTGTACATGCGGAGCAGAGTACCGCGATGATCGCGGCACCACGGAGCACTTTCATGGTGTCCTCGCGAAGTAAGGTTGCGGGCACGGTGGTTTTAGCCAGTTCGTCAAGCTCTGCTCCGCCGCGGCGACTCGAGAAGAGATAACCCGACCTAGGCTAGTAGTAAAACCAATGAGCCGCGGCTCAAAAAACGGATAAGCCGCAGCGCCCACTAAAAGTGGACGACTCACGAGGCTTAGGGCACATCAACCGAGGGAAATGTTAGCGCTATTTAGACACCGCGCTGTCGTGTCCTTCTCGAATCAAGTCGGTGAACTCGCGAGCATTGCTCTTCGAATTGGCGCGCAGCAAACGCCATCCGCGGAATATGAGCTCACCACTGGAATTCGAATGCGGTCACCACCGTCGAGGCGGTGACCACCCGAACTCCGCGACGGTGAGGTCCCCCCGGCGATCGTCGGCTAAGGACAGATCGTCAGCGTCGTCGAAAAAGCGTTGTCCGCTTCGTTCGCCTCGGGAACGTTGCCGTGCCCGGTGCCGTCGTCGTCGGCCACCACCGTGATGAGCGCAGCGTTCGGCGTGGGGTTGTTCCAGACCATCTCGACTTGCGCGAACGGCGGTTCGGCATCCCAGGCCGCGATCGCGACGTCATGCGCAACGCCGAGTTTGGATGACGGAGCCCCGTGACACCAAAGGGTGTCGTCGCCAGGTGCACGAAGAGACCTTTGGGAAGGATCAGCCGACGGATGCTTGGTCTGCAGCTAGGTGCGACTGCTCACTCAGTCGGGTGCAGTGATCGAACCAGTCGACCAACACATTGGGACCCTGCAGGGCAGCCAAGGCGCCGCCGATGAGTGCCTGAAGCTTGGGAAGATCCTGTTGCTTGTAGTGCCGGAGTCGCTCGAACGAGAGCCCGTCGATCGAGGCCACGTCGAACGCCTGATCGAAGTCGTACGCAATGGGTTTGAGCGAGCCGGTCTCGGTGATAACCAAGGGATTGACGAGATCCGCCAACAGCCGGTCTTCACGGCAAACACGATCGCAACTCCCCAGAAGACCCGCATAGGCATTTCGCTGTTGCCAAAGCCCGTTTGCCGGCGCCAAGTCGCAATGCACGCCAACGTCGGCCGGCAGTTCCCGCTGAAGCGCGAGCACCACGAGGTAGAGACGTGCGTAGTCGCTGGCGCCGTAAAACGACGTCTCATCGAGGGAGCGCGCACGACCGGCGCGTGCCACCGGGCGAATCTGAAGCGCCCGCGCGCCGAGACTTACCAGGTGGTCCGCGAGGTCCGGCAAGTCCGCAATCGCCTCTCTCGTCAGCGAGATCGCCGCAGCAATCGGTCGGCCGTGAGCGGCCAAACGCTGCAACGCGCCGCAGGCACGCGCGAACGCGTCGGACCGAACCCGCAGCGCATTGTGCGTTGCGGCCAACCCGTCAAAGCTGATCGCTATGCCGTCCAGCAGCGAAAGAACGGGATCCATGCGCTCGGTGGCGAGAAGGCCGTTGGTGATCATCGTCACGCGAAACCCCAGCTCGCGTCCTCGCTCCACGACGGCTCGCAGCGGCGGATACACGAGCGGCTCGCCGCCTGACAAGCTGATCACCGAGTAGCCTTCGGCGCGCAGCAACTCGAGCGCAGCGCACAGCGTGCCCGGATCGAGCGCCTGCTTGCGCTGCGGATCCGACTCCGAATAGCAATGGAGGCACGCCATATTGCAGCGTCGGGTTGGATGCAGGTGAATGACGCGGTCGGGCAAAAATCCCGACCGCGTCGTTCGATCGTCGGCCCGCGGCAGCTCAGCGATTGAACTCACGCAGCTGCCCTTTACCTTCGAGCTCGTCGACGTTGTACGCAATGGTCACGTGGAAGAGGTCCCAGTCGATAATTCCGTAGGGGAAGACCTCCCACTTTTTCACGCCGCGACGCGCCGCGAGACCATCGAGCTGCGGCACCTTCTCGCTGAAGTAGTCGGCGCAGATCCCATAGATGCAGGGGTCGAATCTGACGAGCGACAGCCCATCGATCAGCACCCGCTCGGCAATGCCCTTGATGACGGCGTCGCTCAGCCGGAAATTGGCGAGTCGTTTCGACAAGCGTTCAGACAGATCCTTTAAAGGAATCGGATCTTGCGGCAATGCAATCATGGCACCCTCCTTGGTTATGGTGTGGTCAATGGGTTCAACATGCAATCGTCAACACGGAGCCGTCTTCGTCTCACACATGAGCCGTAACGCTACGGAAGAAAACATCGACGCAATCGATCGATTCGAGTGTGCTTCATCGAAGCCGTTTTGCGCAGACTTGACGACATGCAAAAGCGGGCGCGCTTCGCAAACGCGAATTGCGATGCTGACGACCTGACGATCGGCGCGACCATCATAAGACCCGGCGGTCGATGGCTTTGTGAGGAAGATTCGAAGCGAGGGGGCTTGCAGCGACACGCCTCGGCCCTCGTGTCGGCAATTGGCTGCGCTTCGGCGCGCCACAATCGGTCCGCGCGATCGGATTTCGTCGTGCGGCCTTCGCGGCCGAGAAACATCCGAACGCGCCTATCCCCGGACGCGAGCCCTAGTCCGTTGGCCGGACGTTCAGTCCCGCTCTCGAATGCATTCCTCAAAGCGACCCGTGGCGTCACGATCGCGCTCGTATCGTCTCGTGAGCGGAAACGGCGGCAACCATGATTCGCGACGGACGATCCAGCTTTCGTAGGTTGGCCTCAGTTGATCAGGGGCATCCAGGGATCCCAGGTTCACTTCGATTTCGTCTGCGGTGCGCGCGAAAATGGAGGAGCCGCAGCGGGGGCAAAAAAACCGCCCGGCGTAGTCGCGTGTTTCGCCATCGATCGTCACCGCATCCTGAGGGAACACCGCGGAAGCGTGAAAAAGAGCCCCGTGATGCTTGCGGCAGTCGAGACAATGACAAAGGCCGACCCGGTAGGGGAGTCCCAACGCCACAATTCGGACATTGCCGCACAGGCAACCGCCCGTGAATCGGTCCATGCTCGCATCTCCTCTACAATCAAGCGGTGGGAATTTTTACGACGAACGCCGTCGGGCGCGCATGCCGAATTCTCGTGAGCAGGATGTCATCACTGCGCGCGCGGTTTTCGCGTAGAGGCAATTTGTCACATCGAGGACGGCCGGAGGACGCATCTTTGCTGATCCATCTTACGCGCGTGATGTCACTTCTTGATTCTTGTTAGTCGTCGGCAAAGGCGAATACTTCATTGGGCGAGCCCTACCTAGGTTCGTCGTCGCGTCCATCATGCCTCTGGCGTTTGGTTGGGCCTGCGCCCCTTCCGACGCGACCGACGGAAGTCGACCTGCCATCGACGCGGGCGGAGGTCAGGCGGGCGGGCCTGGAGGGAATCCGGCTGGCGGAAATCCGGGAGGAGCGGCCGGTACGGGTGCGAGCGGAGGACGGGCGGGAGCGGCAGGCAGGCTCGGGCAGCTCTGGTTCGGGTAACGGTGGCGCGAGCGGAAGCGGTGGTGCAGGTGGTGCCTCTGCCTCCGGCGGCTCTTCCGGTCGAGCACCCGGCGAAACCTACGCGCGCCACGGCGCATCACGGCGACGGTCGAACGGCGTTACCTGACTGTTTGCAATTCGGGTTTCAGTTGAGTTCATGAGTACGTACCCCGCAGCCGCGACAAGCCCCTCCGAACGATCGGTGCCGTAGACGGGAAGCCATTGGCTGGGGCGAGTTCGAGCGCAAACGATTTTTGAGCTACTGGCCGGTTGAATCGCCACTCCTCGAACCAGCTTAGAAGCGTGCGGATCAACCGCACGGAGGCGCCGACGAATGTCCAAATTTCCGCTGCTTGTTCTCAGTCCTTTTTTGATCTGTGGGCCGGCGCTCCTAGTTTCCGGGTGCTCCGGCGACGATTCAACGCCGGGCACGGGAGGGACCAGGCCAACCTCAGGTGGCGCTAGTGGCTCGGGTGGCACCGGGGGATCGGCAGGAACCGGCGGTTCGACCGGCAGCGGCGGTTCCGCCGCAAGCGGTGGCTCGAGTGGCACCGGTGGCTCGAGTGGCACCGGTGGCTCGGCGGGCGCGAGCGGCACCGGTGGCGCGGCGGGTAGCAGCGGTACGGCTCCAGATAGCGGACCCGATAGCAGTGGCAACCCATCGGACGGTGCTGTCGATGTGCGTCTGGACGCATCGCAAGACGCCCCAGCGGATGCCATTGTCGCGCAGGACGTGCGCCTCACCGACGCCGGGACTTACGCGCGCACCGGGTGGACGGCCGTCGCCGTGCCCGACGCAGTACCGATGGGGTCGAGAGTGCCGGCCAGCACCGAAACTCTCGCCACGGGCGATGCGTTCGACGGAAACAACGGTACGCGTTGGGCGACCGGCGTGTACCAAGATACATTGACCGCTTCTTTTCCGCTCACATTCACGGTCGACATGAAGCAGGTATTGACCGTAAGCAAGATCACGCTCTACGCGGGCAGTCAGGACCTTCTCGACTACCCGATGACGATGGACGTTTCCGTGTCCCTGGATGGCACTTTCGGCGGCACGCCCGTGGTCATGGGCCACGCGCCCATGCCGCCGGGGTCGGGCATCGACCCCATCACATTCCCAGCGCCGCAGGCGGCGCGGTACATTCGCCTGTCCGCCACGAAGGGCCAGCCGACCAGCAACCGGCGGTGGTGGGCCATCGGAGAGATGAACGTCTACCCGTAAGCGCCCCAGCGTCGCGGCGTCGCCGGTCGTAGGTAAGATACCAAGCTGCTCGAGGGCATTGACTACACGTCCAACGGCAAAGGGCTCATTCCTCACATCGAAGTATTGAAATTGGATAGAGCGCCAAATCGCGGAGCTCGAAGCGAGTGCTTTGCGCGCGAGGCGGCGGAGGATTCCTGACGAAGAAGTAACATCGGGCGTGAGGTGCAAGGCCTCGGCGACAGTGATGCTGATCATGCCTTCCGCGCTTCCGTGATTGTAAACCAAGGCAGGGAATGGCCCCGATCCTTGCGACTTGTGGCCGAGAACGACTTTGATCTCGCACCAAGTCGCGTGCTTTCGGCGGAGATGAAAGAAGCCGGCAAGGCGTCGCAAATTAAAATCTATCCGCCCTACGGCTCGTCCAAGCAGGAAGGGCACACATTGGGGTACTTCGGCGCGTCGATATGGGCTGAAGACGTGTTCCGCTTTCTGGCACGGAGAACTGCACGAAGCATAGACCTCCGAAGTGCGAAGCTGATCGGGGTAGCTTCTTCTCCCAAGCGCTCAGGGCCTCGTGAATCCTCATACCCGCAGGCCCAGTGTGCGGGCCGTGTTCCGGCGTCACCTGGCTGCGTCTGCAAGATCGTAATCGAACCGAAAGACCCGTTCGCGATCGAAAATCTGGCGAACATCGAGGAGGGCTAGTTTCAGGCCGGCTGCAGCATGCGCACTTGTCCCATGCCATGTCCACCGGGCACGCGCGCAGTTTGCCAGACCGACGCGATGAGCACGTTGGGCGGCCGCTGCGCGATGATGCCCTACAAGCCGAGCACCGCGAAGCCTACGCGTCGCGACCGCTTCGGCAGCGCATGTCCGTCTTCAAGTGGCCCGTTCTCGCTTCTTGAGGTGAACGGGCGCACCGGTGAGAAGGCCTTCGTAGCTGCGGAGTGGCTCCCCGACCGCGACCATCCCGCTCGACTTGATCTCGTATTCGCGAAGATCTTTGCTGTGCTGGCTGCCGCGCAACTTCACGACGGAGAGGGCACGCCGGAGCTGACCGCCAATCTCCAGATAACGCTGCATGATGATGGCGTCGTTCAGAAAGGCGATGCCGTGAGGGCTGAACGGAAGCGAAGTGAACGAATCGGGTAGCTCGACCGTGGAAAGCACGGTAACCCCCATTCCCGTGAGCGCACCGATCATGCGGTAGAGCGACTCGCGAAAGTCTTCCCGAAACGTCGGTGCGAGCGCCAGCTCCAGGCCGGACAAGGAGTCGATCACGGCCCTTTTGGCAGCGGTGCGGGAGACGGCTTCGAGCAGCGCCGTCAGCGTCTCGTCGATGGAAAGATCGAGCGGGCGCAGATAGACGATCTCCAGCTTCTTATCGGCCATGAGGCGCGCGAAGTCTTGTCCGTGGGGCGTGGTGTGCAGGTAGTCGTTCGGGCGCTTCTCGAACACGGCGACGACCCCCGCCTCCCCTTTGCGTATCCCCTCCATGATGAACTCGTTGGCGAGCACCGTCTTGCCCGACCCCGAGGGGCCTGCCACGAGGACCGAGTAGCCGCGCGGGATGCCGCCCCCCATCATCTCATCCAACACCGGCACGCCCGTGGTGAGACGATGCTGAAGCGGGGACTCAGAGCCGGAGATCTCCGCTGGTTTGAGCAGCCGCGGGTAAACCCTCACCCCGTCCTGCGAGATGCGCATGGTTTGCAGGCCGGGGATCTGGCCTTGGCCGCGCATCTTGATCACTTGCAGTTTGCGCACGACCGAATTGCGCTCGACGGCTTGCGTGAGGCGCACGACGCCGTCAGCGACCGTGAACACGGAGCTGTCTTCGTCGCCATCGCCGTATTCGCCGACCATGAAGGTCGTCGCCTCGCAGCTCGTCAGATGGACGGCCAGGCGCTGCACGAAGGACTGCACAGCACGCTCCCCATCCGTCTCCAGCGCGGATCGTCGCACGACGGAGCGGAAGGTATCGACGACGACGAGGCCCGGATTCGAGCGATCGACCTCCTCTACGATCCGCGCCAGCACCTTCTCCAGCCCTTCCACCGCTTGCGCCTCTTCGCCCAAATTGACGAAGCGAATCGAGGCGCCCACTTTGGACATGTCGAAGAACGAATACTGCTGCTGGTAACGCAGCATCTTGATGGGCGGCTCGCCGAGGACGGTGAAGTAGAGCGCGTTTCGCGCCGGCCCCGCATTGTTGAACATGATCTGATGAGCCAGCGTCGTCTTGCCGGCCCCGGCCCCGCCCGAGATCAAGTTCAAAGAGAACTCCGGGATCCCACCACCTAGCACTTCGTCGAGCCCGGGAACTCCCGACTCCAATTGGCGAATTTGCACGCGGTGCTTCATTACTCCATCTCCTTCTGCACATCGTCATTCATCGCCGGGAATGCGCTCCGTAGGATCTGGCGAACGAGCTCTTGCCCAATCAGCGCCCGCAGCAACCCGTGCAGGGTGGCGTACAAAGAAGTAACGACGGAGGAAGCAACGGTCGCGTCGACGGCCGCTAAGCACGCTCGGAGTCGTTGCGCAGGCGAGGCCTCCTGCCCGTTGGTCTCCTCTCCCCCGTCGTAGTCACCCATGGACGGGTAGTCGGCCTTCGTCAGCTTGACGCTACGCGCCAGAAGGGCCTCGAGCCCCGCTGCACCGATGAGGGGCGCGAGACGATCGGAAAGCCGCTCGTAAGCTCGAGCGGCGAGCAACAGCTGCTCACCGGGACGCTCGATCGCGCTGCCTTGGGAGGCGAGCAGCTGTTTGGCCGCTTCGACGTCTGCTGCAGTCGGTCTCATCATCCCCCTGCCACTTCAAGCTCTACGCCTGGACGCGTTCCGACTCAAGCCATGCCCGCACCCGGTGCGGGCCCGTCCCGCTCGAATGCCCTCTCTGGAATCGCCCTCGGCCGAGCTTTCTGCGCCGAGCGCGACACCTTCGCCACGGTCATTCTCGCGATTTGATGAATGTTTGTACGAGGGAGCGAACCGCCTCAGCATTGAAGGGTTTGTCGACGAGCTCATTGGGGACGCGCTCCAGAAAGGCAGTCGCCGCCGAGGTAAACGCGCCTCCGCTGATGAAAACGAGGCGCGCGGCCTGCTTCGGCGCCGTGCGGGCGAGTTCATTGTAGAGGTCGATGCCCGATTTTCCGGGCATGGTCACGTCGGAAAGGATCACGTCGAACGTCTTGCCGGCGGTGAAGAGCTCGAGAGCAGACGTCGCGCTGGTAACGACAGTTACGTCGTGGTCTTTCAGGATGCGACGGAGCGTGACCCCGATAGCCGGCTCGTCGTCGACGACGAGCACCGTGCCCTTCTGGATCGGCGCGGCGACCGCAGGCGCGGCGAAAAGCTCCCGCTTCCGGACCGACGGCGGAAGAACGACACGGAAGGTCGTCGCGGTCCCAGGTTGGCTACTGGCGGTGATCTCACCCCCCATCCCCATCACGATGTTGCGGCAGATCGATAACCCCAGCCCGGTGCCATCGCCGATGGCCTTGGTAGTAAAGAACGGCTCGAAAATGTGGGGCAGACATTCGGCGGCAATGCCTCGCCCGGTGTCTTGAATCTCGATGACCGCGCTGCCCCTTTCGTCGGTGGAGGTGACGATCCGAATTTCGTTGCTGTCGACGGAAGCCGGGAACGCCTGCGCCGCGTTAACGAGAAGGTTGATGAAGACTTGCCCCAGTTGGGCATCGTCCGCTTCGATGAGGGGAACCGGCCCGTAATTCTTCACGACGCGGGCCCGATGGCGGATCTGGTTGAAGGCCATGTTGACGGCAAGCTCGAGCAGAGGTCGCACGTCGATGGCCGCTCGCGGCGCTTCTCTCGAACGCGAGAACGTCTTGAGTGCGGCCACGATCTTCCGCACTCGCTCCGCGCCGAGTTGGGCATCCATCAACATTGCCTCGAGCTCCACCATCGAATGGGAAGGCGCGTCGCCGCGCATGGCGCGGATCTCTTCCAGCCCGAGCTCGACGTTCGACAACACGTAGGCCAGCGGGTTGTTGATCTCGTGCGCGACCCCGGCCGCCAGCGTACCGATGGCCGCCAGACGCTCGGATCGCGCCAGACGATCTTCGAGATTTCGGCGCTCGGTGATGTCACGAAAGACCATGATCGCGAGCGCGACCTTGCCCTCTTCCTGGGTATTGGTGCAGCTCGCCATCAGCCGCCGCACTTCGCCGCCGGGACGAACGAGGAGCATCTCCGCGTCAGCAAGCCGCCCCCCGTGCATGGCGCGACTGAGCGGCAGCTCCTCCCGCGGGATCGGCGCCATCGTCGGCCATCGCATGTCGAGGGAGAGCAGGTTGTCCCAATCGATATCGACCCCGGAGGCGATTCCCATGATGCGGCGCGCGCCTTCGTTGGCCATGACGATGCGGCCTTCTCCGTCCGCGATCACCACGCCGTCGTGCAAAGCGCCGAGCAGCGCTTTCAGCTGGGCTCGTTCCCGTTCGGCGGACTCCAGCGATTCTCGTTCGCGCAGAATGCTGAACACGAGGCTTTCGTTGACGGCGCGCAGCTCTGCCCCGAAACCCTCGGAGGGTAATGTCTCTGTCGACGACCGGTACACTCCCATAGCCCCCCTTAAAACAAGTGCCTATTGCTTATACCCCTTCTCGAGGAACGGCGCCTGACACCAACGATCCAGCGCGGCAAAAGGACCCCCGCGGCGCCGCGCTGGGCCTGAGTTTGGCGCAGGTGTTTCGTGCCGATCTGGACAGAGCCATTGCCGCAGAGCAATGACCACATGGTGCGATGTAGGTGCCACATGGGCCGCGCCGACCGCGAGATCTCTCCCCTTCGCCGTCGGCCGTATCGCATTTGTCGTCGGAGCCGGGCCATCACGACGGCGACGGTACCGTGGGCGTAAGCGCGCTCGAGGGTGATGGCGATAAGGCCGTCTTTCTTTGCGGCTCGATGCGTTCTTGTGCGAAAGGTCGCAGCCGCTTTGAAGGAATGCTTACGAGAGGCGCGGCACGAGCTCCGACCCGCGCTGCACGAAGGGAGGCATGATGCTCATCCGCACCAGATTTCTCCCCGCGTGCTTCGATTCGTACATGGCCGCGTCGGCGGCCTCGACGAGGGCACGGGCGGTGGGCGCTTCGGGCGCGAACTCTGCGACTCCGAGCGAGGCGGTGATGCCCGCCGATCCGCCGGTCGAGAAGCGCTGCTCGATCCGCTGGCGGAGCCGCTCGGCGAACACCATGGCGTCGCGGGCGCACGTTTCGCGCAAAATGATGCAGAACTCTTCCCCGCCGTACCGGTACGCGGTGTCGGTGGCGCGCACGCATCCGGCGATGACGTTGGCCACCTCCTGCAGAGCGGAGTCGGCCTGGGGATGACCATGCGTGTCGTTGAAAGCCTTGAAGTGATCGACGTCCAGCATCACGAAGGCCAGCGGGCGCGCGTAGCGCGCGCAACGTTTGCATTCCGCGTCGAGGTCCTCCTCGAGGCGGCGCCGGTTGAAGAGGCTCGTCAGCGCGTCCATGTGGCTGCGCTCCTCGACGACCTCGTGAAGGCGTGCCGACTCGATGGCGGTGGCAGAGTGCGTGGCCAGCATCTCCAGGAGCTCGATCACTTGCTTGGTGGCAACTTGCGGCCGGTCGTGCCTGGCCTCGAGCGCACCCACCACGCGAGCCCCGACAATGAGCGGAATGGCGATTGCGCATACATGGTCGATATTGGCGTCACCGAATCGCACGAGACCCCCGGGTACTTCGAAGGTGATGCGCCCCGACTTGGCGGCGCGCCCCGCAAGACCGTTGCCGAACTCGCCGGAGGCGGGAGCCTTGACGACGCCTTCGCTGTCGACGAGGCATTTCTGCTCGTCGTCCATGAGCCATACGATAACGCGATCGTAGCCACCGACCGCCGCGGTGCTCTTCCGCACCGCGTCCACGACGTAGCTCAAATTGAGGCTTTCCGAGAACTCTCGGCTGGCATCGAGGACCTGGCGCAAGCGAACCGAATGCCCGCGAAGCATCTCGTCCCGCGAAGCGGCGATCGCGCGCGCCGCCGCCAGCGCGCGCACCATGTCGTTGAGGCCCTCGGCGAGCTCGGCGAGCTCGCGGGGGCCGGCGCGATTGGCCGTAGCCTCGAGCTCCCCATCGCGCACGCGCCCAATATGGCGGAGCAGTGCCGCAACGGGAACGACGATGGAGTCACGCAGCGCACGGTGTTGACGCACGGAGAAGAGGAACACCGCCATGAACACCAGGAGGTCGAGCGTCACGCGAACCGCGATGAACCGATGCTCGCGCTGAGACAAGATTTCGTGGCGTGCCGAGAGGAGGGCGGCAAGGACGCTCTGCTCGCCGCGGTACGCGTCGAAAAGTGCGCGACCGTCCAGCATCGACGGGCCAGCATCGTTGGGCCCGCGCGTTTTGGCCGCGAGCGCCCACCGCTCGTGCCATCTCTCTTCCGCGAGCCGCGTGCGGAGCATGGCTGCGGCCAGCTCCGGGAGACCGCCGGCATTGACGGCCAGGGCGGCGTTGGCTCGATCAAGAGCGAGCTCGATGCGGGCGTACGGCTCGAGGAAGCGAACGTCGCCCGCCAAGAGGTATC
>DATHEQ010000374.1:0-68420 GCA_035318505.1 Polyangiaceae bacterium
ACCCGCGAGGGAACCGTCGCGGTCATCGATTTCATGCCTATCCGCACGGCCGTTCCCGATCTCGTGCGGATCGTCGTCGGAAGGAAAGGCGCGGTGCGAATGCGGGCGGAGATCGTGATCCGCTTCGACTACGGCTCGATCGTGCCGTGGGTGACGCACATCGACGGCGGGATTCAGGCCATCGCCGGACCGGATCTGCTGCGCCTCGTGACTCCCGCTCCTCTTCGAGGCGAGAACATGAAGACGCTGAGCGAGTTCGTCGTGCGGGAAGGAGAAACCGTACCGTTCGTGCTGACCTGGTCACCATCGCACCGCCCCATGCCGCAGTGCATCGACGCCGCGCAAGCGCTGGCCGAGACCGAGGCCGGTTGGCGAACGTGGTCGGCACAATGCAGCTACCGCGGCGACCATTCCGACGTCGTCCTACGTTCCCTCCTTACGCTGAAAGCGCTGACCTACGCGCCCACGGGCGGGATCGTGGCGGCGGTCACGACGTCGTTGCCCGAGCAGCTCGGTGGAATCCGCAATTGGGATTACCGCTACTGCTGGCTGCGCGATGCGACCTTCACCCTCTACTCGCTGATGACGGCCGGGTACGTCGACGAGGCGCGCGCCTGGCGCGACTGGCTCCTGCGCGCAATCGCCGGCGATCCAGCCAAGCTACAGATCCTCTACGGCGTGGTGGGCGATCGCCGCATCGTCGAGGCCGAAATCCCTTGGCTTCCCGGATACGAGGGAGCCACCCCGGTTCGCATTGGCAACGCCGCGTTCGAGCAGCGACAGCTCGACGTTTACGGCGAAGTCATGGATGCACTCCATCTCTCGCAGCGCGTGGGGATTCAGGGGATCGACGCGGCTTGGTCGCTCCAGCGAAAGCTCCTCGACTATCTGGAAGGAGCGTGGGCCGAGCCCGACGAAGGCATCTGGGAAGTGCGCGGCCCGCGGCGGCATTTCACGCATTCCAAGGTCATGGCGTGGGTTGCCCTCGACCGCGCGGTCCGCACCGTGGAGCAGTTCGGCGCCGAGGGCCCGATCGATCGTTGGCGACGAACGCGCGCCGAAATTCACGAATCGGTTTGCCGCGGCGGCTACGACGCCTCCCTCGGGTCGTTCGTTCAATACTTCGGCTCGAAAGAGCTCGACGCGAGCCTGCTCATGATCCCGCTGGTGGGCTTCCTTCCCCCCCATGACCCGCGCGTGGCGGGAACGGTGCGCGCCATCGAGGGCGGCTTGATGAGAGACGGGTTTTTGGCGCGCTACGCGACGAACCCCCACATCGACGGTCTTCCCGCGGGAGAAGGGGCCTTTTTGGCGTGCTCTTTCTGGCTTGCCGACAACTATGTCCTTCTCGGCCGGCGCGCGGATGCGCAAGCCATGTTCGATCGGTTGGTTGCCCTATGCAACGACGTGGGGTTGCTTTCCGAACAATACGACCCGGTGTCGAAAAGGCTGCTCGGCAATTTCCCGCAAGCTTTTTCGCACGTCGCTCTCGTCAACACCGCTTTCAACCTGGCCCGCGCCGAAGGTCCGGCGCAGCATCGCAAGATACGTTAGCAAACGTCAGTGTTCGTCTTTGAGCGATCTGAGAATTCACAGGGAGGCGGGGAGGTGGGGAGAAGAGCCTTGTGTGGGCGCGTCGGAATACGTGCACAAGATCGCTGAGTCAAAGGCAGCCGCACTCCAGCTGGCGGGTGACGAAGTCGCTCGTTGCCTGCTCCAGCGTCAGATTGGCTACCAGCGACACCGATCCGCAGCTCGCGTCTTCGGCCGATGCCTCGATTTGCACAGTCATGTGGCGCCAGTAATCGCTCGTCACGTAAGGGATGGTCGCTGCTTCTTGGCCTCGTGCCTCGGTCACGTCGAGCGTCATCACGTCTTGCGACAAAGCGAGCGAGCATGTTGGCGAGGCTTCGAAGCGAACGTTCACCATGGAAACGCCGTTGTAAACGGGTTTGTAGGTAGTTCTGTCTTTTTTTAGCCGGCGAAGATCGCGAAGCAATTCGGCGGCGATCGAGATTTCTCGCTCGCCCGAATGACACACGATGAAGGGCGGAATTGGCGACGTCGCCTCCCACAAAAAGAGCAGCGTCTTGAACTCCGCCGTGCATTCCGATCCGAGGTGATAGGTTTCGGGTTCGGCGCCACCCATGGTCAAGACCACCTCGCCGGAAATCAGACGGGCGGTCGACGTGGTTCGGGGACACGTCGTGATCGGACATCCGCCTTCAGCATCATTGGCACACGCTTGCGATAGAACGATCAGGGCGCTCGACAGAGCGACGCCGAAAATCACGGTTCCGAGAGGTCTCTGGCCCAACATCGTCAGCTTGACTCCCCCCTTGTCGTTGAGCAATCAGAGATTCACAGGGAGGCGGAGAGGCGAGGCGAAAATCCTTATCTTCTCCCCGCCTCTCCGCCTCCCTGTGAATCTCTTACCGTGCAGGTGTCCTACTTGCCGCCGTCGCGGTGAGTTTCGGCGGCGATGGGGTGTTTCTTTTCGAGGTCGCGCAGCTCTTCGATGTTGGCGCGCACGCGCGGATCGGTGGGGTCGAGCTTTTCGGCTCGTTCCAGGGCCTTGTGCGCTCCCGCGCGATCACCGCTCAAGACGAGCGCAGTGGCCAGGTTGATCCACGCCGATACCAGCTTTTCGTCGAGTTCGAGCGCCACCCGGTAGGCGATGATGGCGCCGTGCAGATCGCGCTTTTGCTGAAGCGCGTAGCCGAGGTTCGAATGTAGCGTCGCCCGCTTGGGGTCCTGCTTGATGGCGCTCCGCAGCACGGAGATGGCCCGGTCTATCTGGTTGTCGGCGAGAAGCGCGGTGCCGAGATCGGACAGCGTGCGAGGATCGCCGGGCGCAATGCGGCTCGCGAGCTCGTAGGCTTTGATGGCGTCGTTGACGCGGCCTCGCATGAGCAGCGCCGTACCGAGGTTGGTCTGCCGTGGCGCGCTGCCCGGATCGAGCTCGGCCGCGCGCGCAAGCTCGCCCAGCGCGGCGTCGGCATGACCGGTCGCGAGCTCTGCCACGCCGAGCGCCGAATGCGCTTCTGCGTCGTCGGGAGCGAGCTCGACCGCCTTACGCAGCGCCGCCAGCGCGTCCTCTGCTTTGCCCAACATGAGAAGCGCGCGCCCGAGCTCGATGTGCGCCGGCGCGAACTTCGGGTCGAGGCGTATCGCTTGGCGCAGCTGCTGCGCTGCTTTGTCGACGGCCGGATGCTTGGGGGCGATGTTGTAGTCGGTGACCAAATTGGTTTTGGCGATGGCGACACGCGCCAATCCCACGAGCGGCGCGGCGTCTTTGGGGGAAAGTTTGGCCGCCTCGCGGTACTTCTCCTCGGCCTTGCTGAAGTCGTCGGCGTCGTATGCGGCGTCGCCCGCGGCAAGGGCGGCGTCGGCGGGAGTGCCCGCGCCTCGCGCGAGTTTGGCAGTGGCGGGGAGCGGCGGTGGCAGCGCGCTCGGCGCCGGTGTCTCTTCTTCGGCAAGGGGTGCGTTCGGCGCCGCGCTGTCCTCGGCGATGGCCGGTGCCGGGGGGCGCGCCTCTACGACGGCCGAAGCGGGCGGCGCTGCCACGGCGGCCACCGGCTCGTGCCGCGCCCCGCAACGACTGGTCATCGCCACCGCGCAAACCGCGAGGCATCCTCTCACCTTCTTCACTCCCACGGCGGTCTCCGTGTCGCGCCCGTCAGCCCGACGCTTTGCTCGAGCGCGAGGTGTGCTCGCGGCCGTCGTAGCGGACCACGGTGGGCTTTCCTTCACTGAACGTCGCCACACTGACCGGCCGCTTCCAGACCCGCACGAGCGCGCGCAGCGTTTCCTTGGCGTAGTCGGCGCGCAAATCGACGCCCTGGTGCTCGTGCCGCAGCAAGAGCTCTCCGCGATTTTCGAAGTTGCCGTCCTCCACGTAGATGAAGGGGTTGCCCGCGTTGGTCAGCTGAAAGAGCAGCTTGTCTTTGATCTGCTTGAACTCGCGCGACGCGATCTCGTACCGCTCGTTGCGGTTCGACCACGAGAAGCTGAAGAGCTTGTGGTCACGGCAGAATTCGGGTGTCAAAAATTCGTCGATGAAGGTGACGTCGCTATAAAGAGCGCGCACCTCGAAGATCTTGCGCCGCCCGAGGCCGAGCCGCAGATCCCAATGCTTCTTCGATTCCAGCGAATCGCACTCTTCCCACTCGCGCCCGAATTGCCCCTTGTTCCAGCGCTCCTCGATATGGCGGAACAGCTCGACGCCGAGCTTGTACGGATTGAGCCGCCCCTGCGACGTCGCCAATACGCCGGCATTGTGGTCGGCGTAGTCGATGATCTCCGTCGCATCCAAGACCTTCTCCGTCATCATCTTGGAATGCCAATAGCTGGCCCAGCCCTCATTCATGATTTTCGTCTGCATTTGCGGGAAAAAGTAATAGGCCTCTTCCCTCACCACCGCGAGGACGTCGCGCTCCCAGCGCTCGAGCGGCGCGTGGTTCAAAAGGAACATGAGGACATCGCGCTCGGGCCGCTCGGGAAAGCGCTTTTCCCGCTCGCGCGCCTCTTCGATCTTCTTGCGCTGCTCCTCGAGGTACTCCTCGGGGTTGATGAACGACTCCATGTAGTCCTTCGAGCGAAGGCGCGGAACTTCGATCTCGCCGTGCTCGCCCTCTTCGGGGACCTTGTGGCGCCCGAGGAAGGGGCCCCAGGGGTCGATGAGGTTCTCGAGCGACAGGCACTGATCGATGAACTCCTCGACCTTGGAGACGCCGTGGCGATCGACGGCGCGACGAATGCGCGAGCCGTGGTTGGCCATCTTGTCGATCCAGCGCCGGTTGGGATCGTACCCTTCCACTTTGCGCACCGGATCGATGCGCCCGGTGGCGTCGAGATCGGTGGAACGGAAGGTGAAATTGTTCTTGAAGAAGTCGACGTGGGCGCACACGTGCGCCATGACGAGCTTTTGGTCGACGAGCGAATTGCCTTCCAGAAGATAGGCGTAAGCGGGATTGGAGTTGATGACCATCTCGTAGATCTTCGAGAGGCCGTACTCGTAACTTTTGGCGAGCTGTTCGTACTCCATACCGAATCGCCAATGCGGATAGCGGTTGGGAAACCCGCCATAGGCGGCGATTTCATTCATCTGATCGTAGGTCAGGATCTCGAAAATAATCGGAAAGAAATCGAGCCCGAACTCACGCGCAAACTTCTCGATCTTGAGCTGCTCGGCGCGGAGGTACTGAGGAAGCGACGTCTTCAGCGCAAATTCGGTCACGTCACTTACCCTTTCCGAGAAACTCCTTGATAGAGTTCACGATCGCGTCCTTGTCGCGGATCTCGCTGGTGATGAGGCGGTCTTCTTTGGAGAAGAGCTCGCGCAGATCTTTGATGAATTGGCCGGAGCCGTAGGGGCTCTCTACCTGGCCGTAGCCGAACAGGTTCACTTGAGGGAGAAGCTTCGATTTCAGGAGCTCGACGCAGGTGAGCGTGTCGTCCATCGACCAGTTGTCGCCGTCGGAGAAGTGGAACGGATAGATGTTCCATTCGCTCGACGGGTAGTCGTCTTCGATCATCTTGAGGCATAGCTTGTAGGCGCTCGAGATCATCGTGCCACCCGATTCGCGGGTGTGAAAGAAGGTGTCGCGGTCGACCTCACGCGCTACGGCGTCGTGGATGATGTAGCGGCTCTCGAGCCCCTTGTATTGCGCCTTCAGCCAGGTATCGATCCAGAACGACTCGATGCGCACGATCTCTTTTTGCTCGTCGCCCATCGAGCCGCTCACGTCCATCATGTAGACGATGACGGCGTTGGCGACGGGCTCGACGTCGGTCTTCCAAGAGCGGTAACGCTTGTCGTCGGGAATCGGTACGACGATCGGGCGATCGGGGCGGAAGGTGCCCGCCGAGATCATGCGCTTCAGCGCCTCGCGGTACGTTCGTTTGAAATGGCGCAGAGACTCGGGGCCCACGCGCCGGATCCCGGTGTAGCGATCTTTGGCGCTCGTGATCTTGCTTTTGCCCTTGTCCTGAATGTCGGGCAGCTCGAGCTCCTCGCCGAGAATGGCCGCGAGCTCGTCGAGCGTGACGTCGACCTCGAGCACGTGCTCGCCCGGGTCTTGTCCCGCTTTGCCCTGCCCGCTCTCTTGCCCCTCGTCGCCGCCCATCGGATCGCCGATGTCCCCCTCGCCTTGACCGACGCCGCCCTGCTGGCGATCGCCGAAGCGAAAGCGCGGGATGTCGATCTGCGGAATGGGGACCGAGACGAGGTCCTTACCTTTTCTTCCGATGAGCTCGCCGTGGGAAATGTATTTGCGGAGGTTCTGCCGAATCTTGCCACGGACGATGTTCCGAAAGCGCGAATGATCCTGATCGATCTTGAGGCTCATCGGGCAACCTTCATCCTAGCACCACTCCCCAAGTTTCTCGTGGGCAGATCGCTTTCGAGCATGGGCCCGGGCGCCATGACGTGCTCTTCACGGGACACGCGCACGGCCGCACGCTGCTCGAGCTCGCGTGTGTGCGGATGGATCCTTCTTGCTTTTGCGCGGGTCGAGGTTACGAGAAAAAGCCATGGATCTGGCCGCGCTCGGTAAGCTCGTCCTCGGGCTCGGTTTGGCGCTCGCCGCCGTGGGCGCCGTCTTGCTGCTCGTCGGAAAAGGTCTCGTGCCTCATCTACCGGGCGACCTCGCTTTTCGCGTTGGCAATGTGCGCGTCTTTCTTCCGATTGCGACGTCCATCGTCATCTCCGTTCTCTTGACTGTCGTGCTCAATTTGTTGACGCGGCGCTAGCGAGCAAAGGATCGCGACGCGAGAGCAGGGCGCTGGTCCACTTTCTTCGGACGCGGGCTGACGAGCGGCGCGCAATGACCGGAGCTTGCCGCCGCTGCCGTGGACGGACCCTATCCTCTAGTAAGGGTCTCGGCTTTTCGCCGGGCTTGATACTGCTCAAAAGTTCAGTATGCTGTCGGAATGCGACCTATTCCTGCGGCGAATCCGCGGAACCCGTGGAGCACGACAGAAGTCGAATACCTCGGCGAGCCTCCGACAGTCGGGCTGCAGGTCTTCGAAGATCACACCAAAGAGATTCTCTCGACGAACGACAGCCCCGACGTCGGCTTTCGCTACAGCATCAATCCTTACCGCGGCTGCCAGCACGCTTGCGCTTACTGCTACGCGCGTCCCACGCACGAGTACTTGAGCTTCGGCAGCGGCACTGACTTCGATCGCAAGATCGTGGTGAAGCCCCACGCGCCCGAGTTATTGCGCAAGGCATTCGCGAGGCGCTCTTGGCAGGGCGAGCTCATTGTCTTCAGCGGCAACACCGATTGCTACCAGCCGCTCGAGGCTTCCTATCGCCTCACCCGCGCATGTCTCGAGGTGTGCCTCGAGCACCAAAACCCGGTGGCTATCATCACCAAGGCGCCGCTCATCGAGCGCGACATCGACGTGCTCCTGAGGTTGAACGAGCGCGCGTCGGTAGCCGTCTGCGTCAGCATTCCCTTTTGGAACGAGGTGAATGCGCGGGCCATCGAGCCTTACGTCGCGACCCCGCAGCGCCGCATGACGACCGTCAAACGCCTCGTTCAAGCCGGCCTCCGCGTCAATGTCAACGTAGCGCCCATCATTCCGGGCTTGAACGACGAGGACATGGGTGCCGTGCTCGAAGCCGCCAAGGACGCGGGGGCATCGTCCGCGTCGATGATCGTCGTGCGCCTCCCCGGTTCGGTCAAAGAAGTGTTCGAAGAACGCGTACGCGCCGCCTTGCCGCTGCGCGCCGATCGCATCTTGGCGCGCACGCGCGAGGTCCGCGCGGGCAAGCTCAACGACCCGCGCTTCGGCACGCGCAAGACAGGCGAAGGTCACTACGCCGACACCATCGCCCAGCTGTTCGATCGCACCGCGCGGCGCCTCGGTCTCGTGCGCGACAGCGCGACGGCCCCCGAGCCGCCGACCACGTTTCGCCGACCGGGACAGCGAAAGCAGCTCGATCTCTTCGAGCCCCGTTGAGTGGACCACACGTCACAACATCATGCTCCGTCGATCGCAGCCAGAGCTCAGGACGACAGCGATTGCCTCTCCGGCGGCAGCGCGACGTTCGGCTCGCGTAGGGTGAGGGGTCGTTCGGGGCGTCGCTCCTTTAAGTTGAGTCTCACCGGAATGACGATCATCGGCACGCCCAGGCGTTGCAGTCGCTGCTGGATGAGGAAGGCCGTCTCGTTGTGCAAGACGCGACTGAAGAGGGTGTCTTCTTGAAAAATGAGCTGGCCCGCCACGACCAGCGCTTTCGGATATCTCGCGCACAGGTCGGCCCCGAGTTTTTCTGCCTCGAGCGCGACTTCCGTTCCCGTCGCGTAGGCTGTCGTCGTCGAGAGGCCGAGAGCACGCCCGAAATGCTCGTAACGCGCTAGGTGCTCGCACGTCCGCTCCTCGAGCGCCCGCACTTGGTCGGCGCCTTTGAAGACATCGGAATCGACCACGGCAACGCTGACGAAGGCAACCGCCTTGAAGTGCCCCGGGAACATGCGCAGCAGCGTCAAGAGGGCATGCCGGCCGAGGCCCCCGTAGCCTCCCACGAAAAGCACCGCCACCGGCGACGCGGGGTCCGGCAAGCTTCTCACCACTTCCCGCGCCGCACCCGGGATCTCGTGGGGAGAGGGAAGCTCAACGTCGAGCCGCGCGATCGCCTGACCGACGAGGTTGTAATGCCGCTTGATGACGAAGCAGACGAAGACCAGGGCGGACGTGATGAGGAGCGTGACCCACGCGCCCTCGGTGAACTTCTCCAAGGTCATGACGACGAGGATCGTTGCGCAGAGCAGAAGGCCGACGACATGAGCCGGCAGATGCCGCCACCAGTCGGCGTGCTCTTGCCGATGTTTCACCCAATAGCGAATCATCGCCAAATTGGAGAGCGAGAACGTGAGAAAAACGTTGATGGAGTACATGACGACGAGCTTGCTCACGCTGCCTCGTGTGTAGACGAGGGCAGCGAAGGACGCTCCGGCCATGAGCAGAACGCCGTTGCGCATCGAGAGCCGTTCCGACAGCGCCGCAAACCGGTGAGGAAGCCACGAATCGGTCGCCATGTTGGCCATGACCCGGGGTCCATCGACGAAGCCGGCTTGGGCAGCGACGAAGAGGAGCGCTCCTTCGCTGAAGAGCGCGGTCACGACGAACCACGACCCCACCGGCAGCTTGCCGATGTGCCACGACCCAACGACGCGCTCGAGCAAGACGGCGTTCATCGTTTTGCCTTCGGCCGGGGCGGCATGGACGAGGAGATAGGCGAGGAGAATTCCCGACGCCGTGAAAGCGAGGGAGACGGCCATGAGCGCCATCGTTCGCTTGGCGGTTGCAACACGCGGTTCTCGCATCAGTCCGACGCCGTTGGACACCGCCTCGATGCCCGTGTAGGTGCCGCCTCCGAGCGAGTACGCGCGCACCAACAAGGCGAGCACGCCCATGGCGGTGAGCGTGGAAACCGAGTGCGCGACGCTGGTTCGCACCTCGCTCGTCACGGCGGGGATGCGCTCCAGGTGCCCCCCGATCGCCAACAAAATCGTGACGGCGTGCGTCAGCAAAAAGACGACGAAGATCGGCACGAGCGCGGCCACCGATTCTTTGACGCCGCGCAAATTCATGATCGTCAAAAGACCGAGACCTACCGCCGCGGCGACCATCTTGACTGGGGCGCCGTGCCCGTCGTTCCAAGAGGGCGGCAGAAAGCTGAAGATCGCGTCGGCGCCGGAAGCGATCGAGATCGTGATCGTGAGCACGTAGTCGACGAGCAGCGCCGAACCCGAGATCACGCCGACCCGCTTGCCGAGCAGCTGGGTGGCCACCACATAGCCGCCACCGCCGCTCGGAAAGCGTTCGATGATGCGGCTGTAGCCGTAGCTGATGATGAACACGGTCGCCGCCATGGCGATCGCGAGAAACAAGGCGAGGCCGGTGTGCTCACCGAGCTGCCGAAATGCTTCTTCGGGACCGTACGCGCTCGACGAAAGCCCGTCGGCGCCGAGCCCCACCCAGGCGAGGAGCGCAACCAGCGATAGCTTGTGAAATGCTTGAGGGTCTTTGACGTCCTTAGGGGCGCCAAAGATCAGATGCCGCAGTCTTCGAGCCACAGCCGTTCTCCTTGAAAGACGAGGGCGACGGCCGCGACACGATTGTCTATCGCTTGAAGTCCGCGCGACGCCACCGTCGTCGTACCAAGCGCTATCGCGATGGACAAGGACAGGGCAGGCCGCGCCCCACCGCGTCTAACCAAGCGCAGCACCTCGGCTTTTCGAAAATCTTTATGACTCGCTTATGCGGCGAACCAAAACCTTGACCGAATCTTGATGGTCGCGCGAACGCTCCGCCTACAGCGCGGGCCGAACAGGCAATTGTCACCTCGGCTGCGAGGCGAAAATCTTCACTTCGATGATGTACGCGAGATTGACGGCTTGTTCATGCAAGATGAAGGGCTCGAACTGCCACTCGTACGGCCTGCATCACCGACGCATTGAGACCGTTGATGCCGTGGACGATGCAGCAGTCCTCGAGTGAGCCGTCTTTCAGTATCAGGCATTTTGATGCTGACCTTGCCTTCCACCTGGGTGCGCGCCATTTCCTCGGTGACCTTGGGTGGCACGACACGCACGGCTTTTGGGCGCGGCATGTCCGGTGCAAACTCGACCACGTCTGAGCGTTGCGCCGCGCTTCTCTTGCACAGCAGCGGAAGGTCATCCGGCGAAGGGCCCGGCACGGGCGAGGTGCTCGGCTGGCTGCCAGTTGCTGTCGGGCGACACGCGCCGACGAGGAGGACCAACGCCGCGCCGAGTCGGGTCGCGAACGTCATGCGCGACTTAGAGCTCCATGTACCCGCCCGGAACCACGACCGTGTCGTCGGTGCCGGCGATCGTGAACACGCCCCAACATGCGAGCTTGGTCACGCCGGCAAAGGCGATGTCGTCGCCGTGGGACCCGACAGGGCCGAGCACGGCGAGGTTCGAGCGACGAACGCCCCACGAACCCGGCCCGTGTTGGAGGATGCCCTCGTTCAGCTCTCGTCCAGCTTCGTCAGCGGAGGCGAGAATGGCGACGCGAAGACGAACGGGCCGCTCCGTGCCGGCCCCGCCTAGGTTCAGGTACATGAGGTCGGCGCGCGGGCGCTCGATGCGCACGTCGATGTGCTGCCGCTCGAGAAAACGCACGATGCTGGTCTCGTCGAGACGCGCGTAATCGGGGCGCAGCTCGTCGGCGTCGCAGAGCCCGGAGCGAAAGCGGATGGCGTCGAGCTCGGAGGTCGCGGGAGCGCCACTGCGATGCCGAACGAAGCTGTGCCAATCCGATCCGCTGGTCATGCGCAGGCTCGGACTGCTGCAAGCGAGTGCGGCGAGGGGTGCGGCGAGGAGGACCCACGGGAGCAATCGGTAATCGGTACGCATCACGAGCTATCGCTCGTGCTTACCTCAAGTCGCCCCAGGAAAGAACCCCTGGAGGGCAGTACACACCGTTGCCACGTTTTGCGCGCGTTGGTAGGCTCCCTCGGCTTTGCACCGCCCCCTCCTCTTTTCGATGACATGCGCGTGGCTCGCGGGTTGCGGCGGCGCGCCGGACACCGCTGCCCGCAATCGGACGTTTTACGATTGGACCGCGGCCGGCCCGGGGAACACCGCGGCGCAGTTCGAGCAGCGTTATCCGCCCCTCGATCTGGGGGAGAAACAGCCGAACCCCGAGTACCTCGGCGTCCTCGTCGTGCGCGGCGGCATTCGGCTCTCGCGCCCCAAGGAGTGGATGATCCGCGAGGCGAGCAACGAACCTGGTCGCGCCTATATTCAATACACATCGCCGCGCGCGTATTCGTTCGGCGTCTACGAACGACCGGATTCCCCGAGCGATCTGTGGCGCGACGTCATGACGCGCTACGAAGACGACGTCGCCTCGGTGGGGGCCAAGGCGGTGGGGCGGCGCGTGCCGGTGGCGACGTGGCGGGGCCAGGGGCGCGCGTACTCCATCGAGCGCAAGGTCGAGGCGGCCAAAAAGCCGCTCATCAGCCGCTCGCGCGAGATCCTACTGCGGGGCGAGCACCGCATCGTGATCGTCCAGATCGTGCACGACGGCGAGGACATGTCCGCCATCGACGCCGAGCTCACGCGCGTCATCGGCACGATGGAGGTGCTCTGATGACCGCCCGTAACGCGCTCGCGGCGCTGGGACTGGCGACGCTCGTTTCCTGCGCGGGCGCCGTCGAATCGTCGAAGCTCGAAGACGGCGCGCGACGCACCGTACCGGTGCCCATCTGCTTGAAACCGCTTCCACGTCACGGTGCGAGCGGGATCATGGCAACGCTGAAACCGGAAGACTACTGGTCGACGCTGCTTCCGAGCTTTGATCCGAGCGCGGGGACGGTCGACCGAACGTCGGCCGACTGCTCGGGCCGGCAGCTGCTCGGCGGCCCCGAGCTGCTCCAGGTCGAAGGGCCGCGCACGGGCCCGGTCAAGGTTGCCGAAGGGGACGCCACGGTCACGCCGGGGCCCGATGGCTTCAAAATCGTGTGGCTGCGCACGCACCGTTTGACCGGCGGCGACGCGGCGGGCCTGCTCGCGCTGATGCGCGCCAAGGAGGCGTACGCCGAGGTGTACGCGGTGGGAATGCATCGCGGAAATCCCGCGCGGGCGCGCTTCGCCTTCGAACGCCTCGGCCCGGAGATCTTGGTGACGGCGACCGACGAAGGGTGCACGGGCGTGAAAGCGAACCAGCCGTGCGAGACGATGCTCACCACCTATCTGATGCGAAGCGGTGAGCTCGTGCCGGGCGCGCGATTCGCGATCGATCGCATCGCGTACGGGCCCGCTGCCGGTGTCAGCGGCAACGCACAGTACCGTCTCACGGCAGCGCCCGTCTTCCAGGAGCGATCGATCCGCGTCGTCGAGCAAATCGTCGTGCGCGATTCGGCGCAAGGCGAGATACGAAAATCCGATCTCGAGCGCACGTTCACTTTGGCCAACCGGTCCAGCTTCGTGGCCAGCACCGAATCGCTGTGGGGACAGGTCATCGGCGGGGGGAAACCCGCGGCGAATGGTGGCGCCGCGAATCCGCCGCCGCCGCCCCCTCCTCCGGCACCCCCGCGCTAAGCCCTACGCTGACACGCTAGCGAGCGAAACGCGGTCCGCGCGCCCGGTTACCAGCAGAGCAAGTTACCCGAGTAGCCGCACTCGGGGCGCTGCATCAGGGAATACATGAGCCCCGTTCCGAGGCCGATGGCTGCACCGACGCCGGCCGTCGCCCAGACTTGCCCGCCCGTCTCCCAATTGCCACTCGTGCGACCGACCGCGGTGATGACGGCGAGCACGAGGGGTACCCCCACTTGGCCGGTGAATGCGCCGGCATTGAACCGCCCGTCGCTCCACTTCATCGTGTCGCCGAGGAAGACGCCGGTGCCCTGTCCCAACGCGCTGAACGCGAGAAAAGACTGGCTCGAAAACATGCCGTAGGTCGTGCAAGCCGGGGAATAGCCGTCGATGTCTTCGCAGCCCGGTCGCGGCGATTCGAACGAGTTTTTGAGGTGGTGCTCGTTCACGAGGGTGAGCGTCGCGAGCGTCATGATGGGGGCGAGCGCGGAAAGATGCCAACGTGCTTTCCAGCCGGCCGTCACCTCGGGGTCGGCGTAGAAAATGCGCGGCATCACGAGCTCGAGCCCAAGGGCGGAGAGGGCCATGATCGTCGTAGCGTCGTTCCAGGCGTCGCTGCGCACGATGGGGCCGGGCGCCGTCTGCGCGCGCGCAGGCGATGCGATGGACATGGCCGCCGTGAGCGCCGCGCAGGCGACGAGCAAACCCCATGGGTATTTTCGGCGGGTCGCCGTCATCGGTCGGTTTCGCACGCCGGGCACATTAGTCCCGCCGTCCTTCCAATCGCAACAGGATTAGCTCGGTGCGAAGCGCGGTGTGGCAGGCGTGCCACGAGCGCCCGCGGCGCGCGCGCGCTATCGTCGTGAACTCCGCCGTCGAGAGAACCCTTGGGCGTAGAGAG
Source organism: Polyangiaceae bacterium (assembly GCA_035318505.1). Taxonomy (GTDB): domain Bacteria; phylum Myxococcota_A; class Polyangia; order Polyangiales; family Polyangiaceae; genus DASWDH01. Next base: position 13,984 of record DATHEQ010000374.1, read on the forward strand.
AACCTTGGAAACACCGCCCGCTCGGGGTGCCTTGGGGCGGGCGGCCGGAAGCGCGTTCGGCCGCCCGACGGGTGGCGGCGATCGTTACGTGCGCCGTTTGTGGCTGCGGAACGCGTCGCGAGCAGACTCGCGACGGGCGCGCGACGGAACGGTGGGCGATGGCGCTGGGGAGAAAGTGGCGGCCTCTCTGCTCCGGCCGCCCGCCCCAAGGCACCCCTTACTGCGGGCTATGCGCGCGGTTGGTCGAGGTTGGTCGGCGATATGCGTTGTGTCGCTGCGTCGCGTTCAGTTCTTGTCTCATGTACTCGAGGAGCATGTCCGTCAACGCGATTGCCGTTGCGTTCGCTTCGATCTTTGAACACTGCCGCCGACATTCGACATTGATCGCTCTACCCTTCGGCCATGACGCTCGAATGCAATCGCAAGTCACTGTGCGTTCGCGCGCAATCTCTCACTGCCGCGCAAAGCCCGCAGTAAGGGGTGTCGTGGGGCTTGGGGACGGAGGGGGCCCCATGTCTGAGGCACCCTCAAACCATCTCCCGCACTTCGTACATCTCCAAACCCACCGCTCCGCGTTGCCGAGTTTGGGGAGGCACCGTCCCCAAGCCCCACGACACCCCGGGCGGGCGGTCCGTTATCGCGTTCCCCGGGCGGGCGGTCCGTTATCGCGTAGATGCCGAAGAGCGCGGCGCCGCGATCAGGTGTTGCCGCCCGGATGGGTGCGGCGATGGCGGTACTCCCGATAGGCCTCGGTGAACTCGGGACCGAAGATGTGAGAAAAAGCCTGCTTCTCTTCCGAAAGCTGCTCGAAGCGCTCGCGGTACACTTCCCAAACCGCTTTGTAGCGCCCCATCGACAAATGGAGCCCGAGCGGCCCACGCGGCTCGCGCGCGTCGAGCAGCTTTTCGATGTTGTCGGGCGATAGCTCGTCGAGCAGCGCACGCACACCCTGCATGACGCCGTCGAGGAGCGCCACTTGATGGATCATCAAGTCCGCGAAAATCCCTTCGATGGCTTTGGGAGCGTCGAACGACGGCTCGCGCCAATGCAAGAGCGCCATCGCCACCGCGCCCGGATGCTTGGCCGATTCGATGGCCATGTAGCCGCGCGATCGGTTCACGCTCCGCTGCATGGCCGCCCGCTGCAGATCCATCTGCGAGACGAACTGCGCGTATCCCTCGCGCAGCGGGATGAAACAACGGCAAAACACCTCGACGGTGTCATGGAGCTTCGTGATGAGCCGCGCGACGTCGCCCGTCGTTTCGAGCGGCACGCCGGGCACGAGCGACGACGTGAGCTCGCGCAAGCCCTGCAGCGCCAGCGCTTCCAAACTGAGCGCAATATGGCCGGTGCCGGCGAACCCCGCTGGTGACCCCCCCGGTGCAGCCGGAGCCGCGGGCGAAGCTCCGTAAGGTGGATAGGGCTGTGCACCGTAGCCCGGTGGAGGAGCGGAAGGTTGCCCGTAAGGTGCGTAGCCGGCAGGACCGTAAGGGGGCGGGCCGGGTGACGCCGCGTGCCCGGGCGGCGTGTAGCCCGGCGGACCGTTCATCGGCGGCGCGCTCGCTCGCCCTCGCGAAGGGTCGAGGGACGGAAGCGACCCCATGTTGGGCAGCGAAGGGAGCCCGCCGGATCCCCCGCCACCGGCTGCGCCGCCTGGATAGGGCACGAAGTTCGGTGGGCCGCCGGGCGCGAACGGGGGTGGCGACGACGCGTTCGGTGTGCCCGAGGCAAACGATGGCACCGACAGGTTCGGCGGTGTTCCGAGGCCTACGTCGAGCATGCGCCCGAGCACATTCGGCCCCATCGAGCGCGGATCGCGTGGAAAGTCCGAATCGGACTCGGTGAACTCGAGCTTCACCCGCAGAAACGGTCCCACGAAAAACTCGTAGTCATAGGCGGCGAGATCGACCGACGCTTGCGACGCAACGCGCGTCGGCGCGCCGGTCCGCGACGTTCGCACGAAGATGCCATTCTTACTGTTGAGATCCCGCACCGAAATGCGCCCGCTCACCTCTTCGATGATGGCGTGAAAATCGGAAATGAAATTCTGGCTGACTTGACAGTCGTTGAGCGGATTGCGGCCGATGCGGATGGGCAACGCAGGAGCCCGCCGTTCGCCCACGGGCGTGTTGTCGAGCGTTTGAAGATACAGAATGAATCCGCGAGGCACTCATTCGATACTAGCACTACGCGGGGGCCTCTCGCGGCTACAGCGCGCCCGCCGCGGCGACCAGCTCGGCGACGCGGCAGTCAGCGCCGAAGCACCGGGCCAAGGCGGGGGCGAGCTCGGGAATCGCACCGAGCTGCTCGTTCGAGAGCGGCGCGGTGAGGTCGCAAAGCTCAGCGTGCTCGGACCCGGGGGTCCAAAGATCGGCGAGGGTACGGCGCGGCGCATCGCCGAGGTGAAGGAGCATGGTCCCCGCGGCACCATCGTGGGACCAGAAAAAGCTGGGGATGGTGGAGCGCCATGCCGCCGCCCGCCGAACGAGGTCGACCCAGAAGCACACCGCCGCGCCCCCCGCGGCTCCGAGCGGCAAGCGCAGGGTGAGCGGCGTACGCGGGCGCTCCGTGCCGCGCAGAGGTCGAACCGCTTCGACCACGAAGCGCACCGTTCCGGCCGCAATCGCCGTCCCTCCGGCGCCATACACGAGCGTGCACAGGTCGCCGAGCGGCAGGGAAGCGGCCCATTCCGTATAAGCGGCGCCGGCCTGCGCCTCGTCGAGCCCCCACGCGAATTCGGTGGGGGCGATGCTTGCCGCTCGTTCGATGGAGCCTGCCGCTTGCACCGCGACGGCCACCTCGCTCGCCAGCTGCCAAAAATCTTCGAGAACGAGCGGAAGGATCTCGGGCCGAGCGCCCATCGCGTCGCCCGCCGCCGGCAAAGGCGCCGCGACGATCAGGGGAAAGCTTCGCCCGGCGCTGTCCCAACTGGCGACGATCGCGCCCCCGAGGACGCCTTGTCCCTTCTTGGGACGAAAGACGAAAGCGTTCACGCCGCCCGCTTGCGAGGCTGCGGAAAAAGCTGCCGCTCGGTGCAACGCCGCCCATTCGACATTGTCCGTCAGCCAAGCATCGAAGCTCGTCAGCGGTTCGCCGTCCCAATGCATCTTGATGTACTCGGCGCGCCACGGCGCTTTGCCGAAGACGCCCATCGCCGTGCGGCGAAGGTCGGTCACCGGCCGTGCCCTCGGCGCGGTCGCGCGTTCTCGGTCGGAGCGGGAGAGCCTTCTTGCAACACTTCGGCGGGGCACTTGAGCCGCCGGAAAAAGTCGGCATGAAACGGGTGCACGGCTTTGGCGGGGCGAAAATCGACGGGCACCGCTGCCAGCCCCGGCCTCGTCAAGCTGAAGTTCGCCACGAGAGATCCATCGGCGCCGGCCGCTTTCAGCCCTCCGCTCGCGGCGAGGAGCCGGAAGAATCCGAAGTCGCCGCTGCGCGCCGTCTCGTCGGTAAAGCCGGCGCCTTTGACTTGGATCGAAGCGGCCTTGGGCGTCCCTTTGCCGGGCCATTGGGCGCCGACCCAGCGCTCGGGCTCGTTGCGATAGACCGTGGCCTGTCCGTCGACGCGGAACGTGATCTCGCTGACCTGCGCGCCTACCGAGTGCATCCGCAGGCCGAACGACACGAGCGGTTCGGGCGCCGTCCCGTAGAGGGCGTCGGAGATCTCGGCAGCATGACTCAAGCAGCGCAGGAAATCGGGACGAAAAGACCCTGCTTCGACCGTCGCCTTCAGCGCAAACGCGTTGCCTGTTCGATCGAGGTACTCGGTCAGGTTCTTGTCGTAGAATTTCCACAGCGCGCCCCCCGTGGGGCGAAAAAAATCGGAAAATTCGGCGAGCGAGACTTCTTCGCCGGCGCCATCGGCAAAGGGATAGCGCGGAGCGAGCTTACCGCTCCAGAGCTCGTAGACTTCCTTTTGCCACTTCTCTTGAAGAATGGCGTTGCCGGTGGTGATGACGCCTTGCCGGCCGCCGCGGATCGGATTCATGAGAAGCGGCTCGAGCAAGAGGCGCGTCCCCGCGTCGACGCCGTTGAGCAGTCGCTCCACGCCGGCCGCCGTGCGCGCGAGCTCGGATTGAAATTCGGTGGTCGCCTGGGACTTCGATTCGGCGAGCTGCCGCAGGGCGATGGCGAGGTTGCTCACCTGTCCGAGGTATTGAGAAAGTCCGGTCGACGCGATATCCGCTTTGCCCCCGCCACCATCACCGGAGCCAAAGCGCAGAAGCGATTTGAAATAGCGTTCTACCGGAGACACCTTGCGCTCGCCGGGCGCTTCGGCGTCTTTGCCCATGACTTTGTCGGAGGCCGCGGTGGCAAAGTCTTTGCCTTTGTCGAGTAGTTTCCCCGCCAAGGTCGGCGGCTCCATGTCGAGGCGGACATTCTCGGAGATGGCGCGAAAGAGCCGCGTGTACGGCCCTTCCGTTTCCGATAGCGCGGTGAGCTCTTCGATGGCCGTTCTGATCTCGCTCGGCGTCTGCACCACGATGCCGCCGAGAAAATCCGACCAGGCCTGCTCGTAGCGGCGATAGTACATTTCGCGCAGCTGCTCGGTGCTCATCCGCTGTGCCTCGTCGGCGTCGCGCATGACGCCGCCGATGACCCACGGCTCGATGACGAGACGGGGAGTCGAGCCCTCGAGCAAGCCCCGGATCTTGTCCCAACCCGCCGCCGTGTACGCGCCCGGCACTTCGACGTCGCGGCTGCGTGCCCCGATGAACTGGTCGGCGGGGCCGTAGAAAATCTTTTCCGGCCGGATGGGCGCAACTCCTTCCGCGCTGCTCAAGAGCCAGCCGTACTGCAGCTCGACGAAGGGAAGGCGCGAGAGCCGGCTGCGAGCGCGGCCGAGGATCGATTCGTCGCTCGCCCAGACCCAGGTGCGATCGGCGGCCAGGCTCTCGACGTAAAATCGCGACGGAGCGACGAGCTTCTCGGCCGCCACCTCACCCTCCCCGCGCAAGGCACGCGCCCATTTGTCGGCGAGGTGACTCGTCGCCCAATCGACGTCGAGATGGTCGGGCGACGCCATCATCACGTAGAGCTTCAGCGTTTCGTAGGAAGTTTGAAAGCTGTCGGCGTCGGCGCGCGTCGATTCGCCGATCGCGCGCACGTCGTCGCGAATCTGCTTCTTCACCGCTCCATCGACGATCTCACGCACACGCGATGCGTAGAGCGCGCGCACCGGCTCGTAGAGCGGCGCCGCGGCCGATGAGCCGACGAACCCGGGCAGGCGAAAGCCGGATCTTGCTTGCTCCAGAATTTTCATTCGTTCCGAAAGGACGCCGAGCGCTTCTGTGACCGCGGCCGACCCGCGCCCTTTGGCCTTTTCGAGCCGCGTGACTTCGTCGACGTCGCGCGCGGTGGCGCGCACGAGATCGCTGTCGTTCAGGTAGGTGATGGCCGCGGGCAAAACCAGCATCATGGTGAGAAACAGCGCCCCGGCGCCGTACAGGATCTGTCGGCGGGCGTAGCGCTGGAGGAGGCTCGTCGACCGCACCGCCAAGTGGCGATCGGGGAAAACGATATTGCGAAAGAGATCGGTCACGAAATAGCTGACCGATTGCCCTTGCGGCATCTGCCCGAGCGCCGGAAGCGGTCCCAAATCGAAACCGCGCGCCATGCTGGCGAGCACCCGGTCCATGGGGCGTCCCACCTGAGTTCCGCTGGTGAAGTAAAAACCGCGCAAGATGGGCGTCTCTTGGTACGGGTTCGGCTGCACCAGCTGCTCGATGAAATGGGCGATCGGCGCGCGCAGAGCCGCGAGCTCGATGGGGAATTGAAGCACGCGCGCGCGCACTTCGGGCAAGGGCTCGCGCGCCAGGCGCTCGATCATGCGCGCGTGAAGCGTTTTGACGAGCACGTCGAACTCGGCATCGCAGGCCCGCGCGGCGTCGGAAAGCCGCTCGTCATCCATCAAAAAGGTTGCGCCCCAGGGCTGCCCGCGCTGCTGTTTGCCGAGGTCGCCGAAGAACTCCGCGAAACCGGCAACGAGGTCGGCTTTGGTGAACATCACGTAGATGGGAACGACCATCTCGAGGCGGGCCGTGATCTCGTCGATGCGGCTGCGCAGCTTGGCGGCGAGGTCCTCGAGCTGGGCATCACTGGCGCCGGCGAGATCGGCGGTGCTGAGCGCGACGATGACGCCGTCGAGCGGCCTTTCCGAGCGAAAACGCTTGATGGTCTCGAGAAAGGCGATCCACTCCTCGCGATCGTCGTCGTCGGTCGCGAAGCGTCCGGCGGTGTCGAGCAAGATGGCCTCTTGCGAGAACCACCAGTCGCAGTTGCGCGTGCCCGCCGTCCCTTTGATTTTTGGGGTGTTCGCGACCGGCGAGCTGAAGGCGAGCCCCGATTGCTCGAGCGCGGTGGTCTTGCCGGCGGCGGGCGGCCCTACGATGACGTACCAAGGCAGGGCGTAGAGCGCGGTCTTGCCCCCTTTTTTGGCCAGCTTGCTGCGCTTCAACGCCTCGATGGCCTGCTTCATGTTGGCCTGCAGCGCGAGCACTTCCGGGCGGCGATCGGGGCGCGCCTGGTCGGCGTGTTGGGCGGCCTGGCGCATGAGCTCGCGCTCGAGAGCGGAGGCGCGCGCTACGGCGCGCAAGCGGCGAAACACGAGCACGCCGATGATGATGAGGATGGCGAGCGTGGTGGCGACCAGACCTACCCACCACGGCAACGGCAAGAGCAGCACCGTGAGCCAGCTGCCCGCGACGAGAAAGATGGAGAAAAGAATGGCGGCGAGCAGCACGGTCTTCTCGCGTTCAGTGCGCCGGGGGGGCGGTCTTGGCGGGCATGGCTTGAACGGCGTCGCGAATGCTGGTGGAAAGCGACACGCGCAGCCCAATGAGCGTGGCCAGCACGACGACGGTGCATCCCGCGATGAGACCGATGAGCGCGCCGCGGTTGCCGCGCGCCTCGCGCGCGCGATCGCGCGGCAACGCGCTCGGGCTCAATTTGGCGGCCGAGGGCAAGCGCTGCACGATGCGCTCGCGCGCCGCGTCGGTGAAGCTCGCGAGCGCCGCCGCGTTGCCGCTCAAACCGAAGGCGCCGCGGAAACCGAGCGCCAGGCAGAGGTAATAGATCTCGAGGGCGCCTTCGTGGCCCCCGTGGTTCAAGAGAGCGCGCAGCCGACCGAAGAAGTTTTCTCCGGCCGTGACCTCCCGATAGAGGGTCAATTGCAACGGCTGGTTCATCCATTCCACCCGGCCGGGCCAGCTCGATTTCAAGATCTGCTCGTCGATGAAGGCGACCAGGGCGTAGCGTGCCTCGGCGATTTCTGCTTCCGGCACCCGCGCCTCTCGCGCCGCGCCGACCATGCGATCGAGAACGTCGATGATGCGCTGGCGCAAATCGTGCGGAGCGGGGAGAGCGCTCGCCACGGGGAGCTGGGTGGCGAGGATCAGCGCGGGAGCGGACGGCCAGTAGATCGCGTCGCTCATCGCTCGCTCAACGAAGATGCGCCGGATCGACGACGTAAATCGAAACGGTCGCCTCGCGCCAGTCCGGCTCGTTGGGCATATAGAGCGCGATGGTGAACGTCTTGGTGATCTCTTCCCAGAACGGACCTTCGCGCCGCACCCGGAAGAACAAGATGCCCGGCTTTACCGGGAGCGCCCCCGACGGCGTCCATTCGATCTCGACGCGCACGCCGTGCCGGGCTTGCTTCACCACGTCGTAGATGTGGTTCCACCCCGCCATCTTCATGACGGCGGGAAACCGTTCGCGTACGAGCGCATCGGCGAGACTCGCCTTTACCGCGACGAAGAACTCGTGCGACAGGAGCTTGGGATCGGGCACCTTGCCGATGAACATTCCGTCGGCGCGATGCTCGAGCGGAATCTCGGTGTAGTGCTGCTCGATACTGCCCGAGAGGAGCGAGAGCACGCGGGCGAACATCACCTCGAAAGCATCGCCGAGCTCGAGGTAGTTGAACTTGGGCAGGCTTCCGGGATCGGCGTCGGCGGCAAAGCTCGACAGCTGTCCGATGAGACCAGCCAAGAGCAGGTACGCCTCTTCCGGATGAACGCGCGGCGTTTCCAGCAAATGCGTGAGCAGGGGAATGGCGCCGTTCAGCGTGTGAAGAAGCCAGAATTTACGCGTATCGGTGGCGTGGAAATCGACGCTGCCCGTCTGGCGCTGTTTGCGCTCTTGCACGAGCTGCCGCTGTCGCGCCGTGATCGCGGAAAGGACGCGGTGAAGCCCGCTGTGAAGAAAGGGAGCCGCGCTCAAGTGGAGGACGGGCGGCACGTAGTTGTCGCGCACCATGGGTTGCCCATTGGCGCGACGCACGAGCTCCGCCAGACGAATGGTGGCGAAACCGTCGTGCCGCTCGTTGCCGAAGAAGATCCGCACGTTGGGGCGCGCCGTCTCGACCTCTTGCGGCGAGCCTCCCGCGTTGACGTCGGAGGCGGTGCGCGCCGCGCGCGTGTAACGTCGCCCTGCCGTGTCTTCGCCCGCCGCGACGTTGCCCGCCGCGTCACTTTCGTGGGCGAGCGCCACGAAGATATCGAGCTTGGCGGCATCGGCGGCAAAATGCGCTTCGAAGGGGCGGGGCGCGGGGGCCGGCTCATCCGTCCCCTCGCCGCAGCGAACGCATTCGCCGTCGGGCCAAATGGCCGCGAAACGCTTGAGGCGGAAGTTGCCCGACACGAGGGCCTGTTCATCGATTTCGAGGTCGGTGATCCCCCAGCTGTAATGAACGACCGCCGACAGCCGATCGCGCAGCAAGGCCTCGTGGTACCGATCCTGCTGCTGGAAATGGTGCTGGCTGATGAGGAGCCCTTCGGTCCAAATGGGCTTGTTCGGCATCTCAGTTGCCCTTCGCGCCTTCTCTTCCACGATCGGAGGGCGGCGGCTCGGCCGAGGGGGTTTCCCCTCCCCGCCCCTGCCCGTCCTCGATTTGCATACGGTCCACCCACACCGATAGATGCGGTTCGCTCGGTGGGCAGGGGCCCTCTTCTTTGGGCGCCGCGAGCTCGTAGGTGAGAAACCAGCTCTTGCCTTGAGGCTCGCGAAAGAGCGCAACCGCGGCGAGGTTCTGTGCCTCGGGGCTGCGCGTCACCTTGACGGATTTCGTCTCACCCGGAAAAAGCGTGTACTCGTCGACCTTGACGAGGTCCGTCGCCAGAGTGGCGGCGTCGTTTTGCCAAACATCCTCGAACTTTGCGCTTTGGAGACGCGCGTCGCTCTTCAGCTGATAGAGGCGAACCTGCACGGGGCGGCCCTGACCCGCGCTGGCATTGACGCGATCGCTGGCGATGATCGTCAAAACGGGGTTCGGCAGCGTACACGCGGCTTGCGGTTCTTTGGCGGCGGGCGCGCGCGACGAGCAGCTCACCGGCCAGGCCCCGAGCACGAGCAGCGCCACGAACGTGGGCAGACTTAACAGTTGAGCCCTTACTCCGCGTTCCATCGACGCCTAGCTTATACACCGATCGAGATCGACTGCCGTCAAAGACTGAAGCTTTACAACCGAGCATCGTTCCTTGACCGAACGGCGTCTTCATTCTACGAACGAAAGTGATCACGCAAAGGCATCTTACGTCGCCAGGTCGGTTGCGTAAGGCGCATGGTTGTGGGTCTACTTCGACCAAGTTCTTCGACCCAAGGTGCCGGCGTGCTGGCGGTGCCTCTTTCCAAAGGAGTGAGCAATGGCCGTCGACATGTTCATCAAGATTGGCGACGTTAAGGGCGAATCCACCGACGACAAGCACAAGGGTGAGATCGACGTGCTGTCGTGGAGCTGGGGCGCCTCACAGGCGGGTACGTCGGGCATCGGCGGCGGCGGCGGCGCGGGCAAAGTCCAGCTGCAGGACCTGACGATCACGAAGTACATCGACAAGGGTAGCCCCACACTTTTCAAAATGTGCTGCGACGGCACCCACATCGCGAGCAGCATTCTCACGGTGCGCAAAGCCGGCGGCAGCGCGCTCGAGTACCTCAAGATCACGCTCGACACGGCCATCGTGACTTCGATCACGACCGGCGGTAGCGGCGGCCAAGACAGGCTCACCGAGAACATCACGCTCAACTTCGCCAAGATCAAAATGGAGTACACGCCCCAGACTGGCAAAGGCGCGGGCGAGGCCAGCGTCACCCAGGGCTGGGACGTCGCGGCCAACAAGGCGTGGCAGTAAGGCGCAGCCCCTAGGGGGTGGGGGACGAGCGTGCGGCGGCTGCTCCGAGCCTCCTCCTGCACTCGTCCTTCATCTCCGGCGTAAAGCGCTGCTTGCCCCAGTCGAACGTATCGGGCACGCACTGATCCTCGTACGCTCCCTGCGCGCGCAGGTCGTCGAGCGCGTCGCGCGCCTGCCACACCGTGTCGTGCGGCACTTGAACGATGAAGCGCTGCCCGGGGATGGTGGGAATCACGTCGGCCTTGAGGTCGAGGTTGATCGCTCGAATTTGGTTGACGCTCGTGGCCGCCGCCCGCGCGATCAGCCCGAGCCGGGTGCCGGGGGGCGCATCGAGATCGCCCGTGACTTCGGGGGCGCGCATCTGCGTTCCGGCGAACTTGAGCTTCTGGAGGTTCTCCAGAATGAGGGCGAACGCCTCGATGATGGGCACGTAGTTGGACGTCTCGCTCGGCAAGAGATCGGCGTCGAGCAGGTCCCAGAATCCCACGTCACCGCCGGCGTGGTGCATGCGCGCGTGAAGGCCGTAAGGCCCCATGTTGTACGCCGCAAAAGCGAGGTCCCACGAACCGAACTTGGCATAGAGATCGGCCAAAAAATGAATGGCCGCCTCGGTCGATTTGACGGGGCTGTGGCGCTCGTCGAGCACGTCCTCCGTGATGTGCAAGTGATACGCCCTGCCCGACTCGGGCATGAACTGCCAGAGCCCCTCGGCGCCGACCGGTGAACGGATGGTCGGGTTGCACGCGCTCTCCGCGAACACGACGGCGAGAATGCTGGGCGGAAGATCGTAGCGAATGAGCGTCGCTTGAATGTGATCGCGGTAGGCGCCGCAGCGAAAAAGCATCTGCTGGAATTGCTCGCGTCCGGTCTGCGTGTCGGTATACCGCTCGAAGATGCGCTGCACGCGGACGTCATCGGCGACGGGGATGGACGGCATGCGTAGCCCGGCGAGCCAGCGCGATCGCACGGTGTTGCCCTGCGCTGGAGGTTTTCGGGGCGCGATCTTGCCGCGGCCAACGCCGGTCTCCTCGCCGGCGCGGTAAAGAATGGCGCAGGCCGCTGCGCTGCCCTCGCACTTTCCCGTCTCGAGCAGCTTGGCTTGCAGCGCGGCTTGATGGTCGACCCACGCTTTTAACTCCGGCGACTCTTTGGTGCCGCGGCCATGCGCTTTCTGCCGAATGTCTTCCAAGGCTTCGTCGGTCGAGGTGCGCGCTTTGGGCGCGGGCGAGCCGGGGGCCGTCGCGCCGCTCGAGGCAATGAGCGCCGAACTCGCACTGCTCGCGCCCGACGCGACGGCGCGCGGTGTTCTGTCGGCCGACGAACGAAAGCGATTCCAGGAAAGAACGACGACGAGCGTGACCACACCGGCGACCAACGCCGCGAGCACCCCGAGCCACCACGGGAATGACGACCCCGGGACGTCCCGCCGTCGCAAACCTTTGACGGCGTTGCTGTCGCGCCGGCCTCGAGCGGACGAGTCGTGCTTCGGGCTCATCCGCCCGAACAGGTTGGCCATCTCGCCGTCCGGCGCCGAAGGACGCGCTTCGCCGGCGTTCGGCAGGGGGGGCAAACTGTTGGAGAGAAACCGCGGGTGCGGCGCGTCGGGCGATCTCGGCGCGCTCGACGCTCCTGGGCGCGACCACCCCGGCGGCGTGGGCGCGTGCGGTGCGCCGGAGCCCAATGCCGGCAGTGCGGCGGGCGGCGCTGGTGGAGGATTCGAAAACCCACGGAGCCCGAGGATGGGCGATTGTGCGGCCGCGGGCGGCGGAGCTGACGGTCCGCGCGGCGGTTCCCGGGGGGGCGGCTCCGGCGCCGCTGGATGTCCGAACGCACGGAGCCGAAACATGGTGCGCACCGCCAGATTGGGTCGAGCGCGATCGGTGGGCGCCGGCGGTTCCGGCGAGGCAAACCGGTCGATCGGCGGTGCTGCGTCGGGTGCCCGGACCCCGGGCGGCGGCGGCAGAGGACTCACGATGCGCGGCGGTTCAGGCGCGGCCGACCCTTCCGCGCGGCTGCCCGCGAAACCGCGACGCATCGCCGGATGTACCGTGAGCATCGGAGGCGGCGCCAGCGACGAGGGAGCCGCTCCCTCCGAGGCGGCCGGGCCCGGTCCCTCGAGTGCGCGATCCACGAGCGCGCGATCGGCGGGGGGTAGCTCCTCTTTAGCCTGCCAGGCAAGCTCGGAAAGGTCTTTCAGAGCGCCGCTCAAGGGCCCAACATCGAGCCCGCCGCCGCCGGCTTCGAGCGCGGCCATGCAACGGGAAAGATGGTGGGCCACGCCGCCAAAACCGACCGCGCGGGACCGCGCCTCGAGGTCGCCCGTCCAATGCCGGACCTGGGCCAGGTCGTCTTTCGAGCCGCCCCGCGAGCTCCGCCGGACCTCCCAGTGCGCCAGGTAGCGCCCCAGCTCGGCAACGAGCTTCGCGCGCTCGTGCCCAGGCGGGAACCAGCCCCCCCCAACGCCGACTGGGTCGCTCACGACTGTGAATTAGCACGAACACGGCGAGTGCCCGCAGAAAGGGCCCCAAAACGGGGCAAAACGGGGTGAAAAGGACCTTCAGTTAACAACGGGGATTGACAGTTGACAAAGGGGCCGCTTTCTAATCTATGGTCGAGGTTCCGGACACCGAAGAAACCTGAGTGCCACCCGTGAGCCGACTGGCGCTGACCCTTGTGCGCTCGCTCCGGGCGCTCCGGGATAGAAGCCTGGCCCACGGGGGGCGGCCTTGGAAGCGACACCCATGCCGTTGATCGACACGGAGAACCTCCTCCAGCCCATCGCCGGCGATGAGCCAACCGGCACGAATCTAGAGTACGACCCCGCTTTCGCAGCGCTCGAGCGCATCGCCCAGGGCAAGCCCGAGCAACAGATGGGCGAAACCATCGTCCCCGGTGAGCCGCCCGACTGGAAAGCAGTTCACGACCAGGCCGCGACGCTGCTCGGACGCAGCAAGGATCTTCGCATCGTCAGCCACTTGGTGCGGGCCCTTTTGCACCGGAGCGGGTTCATCGGGCTCTCGGAAGGTCTCTCCGTCATGTGCGGGCTGCTCGAGCGCTATTGGGCGCCTCTGCATCCGCGACTCGATCCCGACGACCAGCACGATCCCACCATCCGCATCAGTGCGCTGGCGCTCCTTTCCGACCCGTCGCTCTTGATCGCGCTGCGCTCGGCGCCGCTCATCGCGTCGCGCACGTTCGGTGCCATCAGCCTGCGCGACATCGCGGTGGCCTCGGGCGAAATCGCAGCGGCCGCCGAAGCGCCGAAGATGGAGACGACCACCATCGAAGCGGCTTTCCAAGACGTCACCGACGAGGCGCTCGAGGCGACTGCGACGGCCATCACCCGCGCCTTCGAGCACCTTCGCCGCATCGAGGCGGTCTTCACCGGCTCGGCGGGTGTGGCAGGGCCCGACGTGACGGGCCTCACCCAGATTTTGAATCAAGCGAACCGCGCGGTGGGTCCCCGTCTCGAGCGGCGCAAAGCGGCGGCGGCGGCCATGGCGGCCGGCGCCGCGGGCGAAACCACCGTGCACGCCAACGGAACGGGGGCACGCATGGCGGTGAGTGGCGAGATCACCTCGCGCGAGGACGTTGTACGGGCCCTCGACAAGATCTGCGACTACTATGCCCGCCATGAACCATCGAGCCCGCTGCCCCTTCTTTTGCAAAGGTGCAAGCGTCTCGCGACCATGAGCTTCATCGAGATCGTGCGCGAAATGGTCCCCGACGGCTTGTCGCAGATCGAGATCATCGCCGGCAAGCGCGAGGGGTGACGAAGGTGCAACCGATCCAGGGGTTTTGCGTTTGCAGCGTAACTAAGGAGGCAGTCAGCCAATGAGCCAAAAGTTCATCGCCCGCAACCGGGCACCGCGCGTCCAGATCGAGTACGACGTCGAGCTCTACGGCGCGGAAAAGAAAGTCCAACTGCCGTTCGTGATGGGCGTGATGTCGGACTTGTCCGGCAATCCCGCCAAACCGCTTCCGGCCGTGGCCGAACGAAAATTCGTCGAGATCTCCGTCGACAATTTCGACGACCGGTTGAAGGCCATGGAGCCGCGGGTCGCCATCGAGGTCCCCAACAAGCTCACCGGCGACGGCAATCTCAAAGTCGACATGACGTTCGAGACACTGGCCGACTTCGGGCCCGGCGCGGTCGCCAAGAAGGTGCCGGCGCTGCAGAAGCTGCTCGAAGCGCGCACCCAACTCGCCAACCTCATCACGTACATGGACGGCAAGACGGGCGCCGAGGAGCTCATCGCCAAGGTCCTGAACGACAAGGGGCTGATGTCGTCGCTTGCTTCCGCCCCCAACCCCGACGCCAAGAAGAGCGAGTGACGCCATGAGCAAGGAAAAAGAAGCGCAGAAGTCCGGCGGCGAAACGACGACCGTCGAGGCCGGCGAGTTCACGTCGCTGCTCAAGAAGAACTTCAAGCCCCAATCCGATCGCGCGCGCGAGGAGGTCGAGGCAGCGGTGCTGACGCTGGCGCAGCAAGCCCTCTCCACCACCGTCAAGGTTTCGTCCGATGCCGTCGCTTCGATCGAAGCCATCATCGCCGAAATCGACAAGAAGCTCTCCGATCAAGTAAACGAAATCCTCCACCACCAGGAATTCCAGCAGCTGGAAGGGTCGTGGCGCGGCCTGCACTACCTCGTCAACAACACCGAGACCGACTCGATGTTGAAGATCCGCGTCATGAACATCGGCAAAAAGGATCTGCACAAGACCCTGAAGAAGTTCAAAGGTGCGGCTTGGGACCAGAGCCCCGTCTTCAAGAAACTCTACGAAGAGGAGTACGGTCAGCTCGGCGGCGAGCCCTACGGGTGTCTCGTCGGCGATTTTTACGTGGACCACAGCCCCATGGACGTCGAGCTGGTCGGGGAAATGGCGAAAATCGCTTCTGCCATTCACGCGCCCTTTCTCACCTCCGCGGCGCCGTCGCTCTTCCAAATGGAGAGCTGGCAAGAGCTCTCCAACCCGCGCGACGTCGGCAAGATCTTCCAGACGCCGGAGTACGCCGGGTGGCGCTCGCTGCGCGAGTCGGACGAGGCGCGCTATGTGGGCGTCGCGCTCCCCCGTTTTCTCGCGCGCCGGCCCTATGGCGCCAAGTCCGACCCCGTCGAGGAATTCGACTTCGAGGAGCAGACGGGCGGCTCCGACGCCGGAAAATACACGTGGGCCAACGCGGCGTACGGCATGGCCGTCAACGTCAACCGTTCCTTCAAGCTCTACGGATGGTGCTCACGCATTCGCGGTATCGAATCGGGCGGCGCCATCGAGGGGCTCCCGACGCACACCTTCCCGACCGACGACGGCGGGGTGGACATGACGTGCCCGACCGACATCGGCATCAGCGATCGGCGCGAGGCGGAGCTGGCCAAGGCCGGCTTCATGCCGCTCATTCACAAGAAAAACTCGGATTTCGCCGCGTTCATCGGGGCGCAATCGCTGCACAAGCCGGGAACCTACGACGACCCCGACGCGACCGCGAACGCCAACCTGGCGGCACGCCTGCCGTACCTTTTTGCGACCTGCCGTTTCGCGCACTATCTGAAATGTATCGTGCGCGACAAGATCGGCTCGTTCCGCGAGCGCGACGACATGCAGGCCTGGCTACAGTCGTGGATCACGCAGTACGTCGACGGCGATCCCGCTCATTCGAGCGAAGAGACCAAGGCGCGAAAACCGCTGGCCGCGGCCGAGGTGCAGCTCGAGCCCGTGGAAGGTAACCCGGGGTACTACAATTCGAAGTTCTTCCTGCGCCCGCATTACCAGCTGGAAGGGCTCACCGTTTCGTTGCGGCTCGTCTCCAAGGTGCCGTCGGCCAAGGCGGGATGACGCGCAGAGGTCCCGCGCGATACGAGGTTCGCGCGGGACCGGCCGGCGTCAGCTGAAAAAAACCATGGCCGAGCTGACGCCCAAAGAGAAACTGCAGCCCTCGCTGCTCGACCGGCTGACCGACGACGAGCCCGAGAAACGGCAGGAGTCGCGCGACAAGCGCGTGCTCTCCCCTTCCCGCCTGCGCGAGAGCGTGCGGCGCGATCTCAGCTGGCTCTTCAACACCGTCAATTTGGCCGCGACGCAAGACCTCCAAGACTACCCGGAGGTGGAGCGCTCGACCTTGAACTTCGGGTTGCCCGATCTCGCGGGACGCACGGCTTCCAGCATCGATAAGCTCACGCTCGAGCGGCTCTTGCGGCGCGCGGTGTGGGACTTCGAGCCGCGTCTCACGCGACAAGCGGTCAGCGTCAAGCTCATCGTCGACAACGAGCGCATGAGCCACAACGCCATGTGTTTCACCATCGAGGCCGAGCTGTGGGCCCAACCGCTTCCGCTGCGGCTCTTTTTGCGTACCGAGCTCGATCTCGAAACCGGTGAGGTGAGCGTCGCCGAAGTGACGACGGGGGACGAACCCTGATGGATCAACGTCTGCTCGACTATTATAACCGCGAGCTTTCGTATCTACGCGAGCTGGGGGGCGAATTCGCGCGCCAGTTTCCGAAGATCGCCGGGCGCCTCGGGCTCGATGCGTTCGAATGCGCCGACCCCTACGTGGAGCGGCTTCTCGAGGGTTTCGCCTTCCTCGCCGCGCGGGTGAAGATCAAAATCGACGCCGAGTTTCCGCGTTTCACCAGCCACATGCTGGAGATGGTCTACCCGCACTACCTCGCGCCGACGCCATCGATGGCCGTCGTGCAGATGCAGCCGAACCACCGGCAAGGAGTGCTCACCGATGGCTTCGTCGTGCCGGCCGGCACCGTGCTGCGCGGCAACCTCGGCAAAGGCGAGCCGACCGCGTGCGAATACCGCACCGGTCATGCGCTCGAGCTCTGGCCCATCGAGGTGGCGAGCGTCACCCACTCGACCTACCTCGGCGACATCGGTGAGATCCGGCTCGCCACCAAACGCCCCCTCAAGGCCGCGCTGCGCATCCGCCTGCGTACGGTGGGCGAGCTCAATTTTCAGCAGCTCTCGCTGGAAAACCTGCCGCTCTTCGTGCGCGGCCAGGATCAGGTGGCGCTGCGTCTCTACGAGCTGCTCCTCAGCGCCTCGGCGGCGCTCGTCGTTCGTCCACCGCAAGCAGCTTGGTCGCAAACGATCGACGACCATCCCGTCGTTCCGCTCGGTTTTTCCGACGACGAGGCGCTCTTACCCTACGGTCCGCGCTCATTTCAAGGTTATCGGCTTCTGCACGAATATTTCGCGCTGCCGAGCCGCTACCAGTTCGTCGAACTGCGCGGTCTCGGGCCTGCCATCAAGCGCTGCGCGGGACAAGAGCTCGACGTCATCGTGCTGCTCGATCGACACGATCCCGTGGTGGAGGGCGCCGTCAGCGCCGCGCACCTCGCGCCTTTTTGTACGCCTGCCATCAACCTCTTTCCGCGCCGCGCCGATCGCATCCATCTGAGCGATCGGGTGAACGAGTACCACGTCGTCGCCGACCGCACGCGTCCCATGGACCTCGAAGTCCACACCGTGACCGAGGTCATCGGATATGGCACGAGCGCCGATATCCGGCGCGAGTTCTTGCCGTTCTACGCGTGCAACGAGCGCACGACGTTCGCCGACGAGCCAGCGTTCTACACCGTGCGGCGCGAACCGCGCGTGGCATCGACGCGCCAGCGTCGCGACGGCTCGCGTTCGACCTACGGAGGGAGCGAGCTTTTCTTGGCGCTCGTCGACGGACGCGAAGGGCCGTACCACCCCGACCTCCGGCAACTCTCGGTCAACACGCTCTGCACCAACCGCGATCTTCCCCTCGAAATCACGCTCGGCGAGGGACGCACGGATTTTCACCTCGAGACGGGCGCGCCGGTCGAATCGGTGCGGTGCGTGGCAGGACCATCCGCGCCACACCCCTCGCACGCGTGGGGGGACGCGGCGTGGCGCCTCATCGGTCATCTGTCGCTCAACTATCTCTCGTTGGCCGATTCGGCCGACGGGCAAGGCGCCGCGGCATTGCGCGAGCTGCTCCATCTCTATGGCGACATGGCAGACCCCGGGATACGGCGCCAGATCGACGGCGTGCGATCCGTCAAGAGCGCGCCCATCGTGCGGCGCGTGCCCACCGACGGACCGGCGTGCTTCGGACGCGGCCTGGAAGTAACCGTCTCCTGCGACGAGTCGGCGTTCGAAGGGACAAGCGTATTTCTCCTCGGCTCGGTGCTCGAGCGCTTCTTCGCCAAGTACGTGTCCATCAATTCCTTCACCGAGACCGTCCTGCGCACGACCCAGCGCGGCGAAATCATGCGCTGGCCGGCCGAGCCCGGACGACGCCCGATCCTATGAGCGCCGCGCGGCCATGAGCGCCCGGACCGCGACCAAGGAACCTCCCTGGCTCCTCGCGCTCGAAGAGCGCCCTTTCGACGCTGATTTTCATCTCGCCCTGCGTCGCCTGGAATGCCTCTATCCCGAGCGCCCGCGGCTCGGCGAAGGAATGCGGCCCAGCGACGAGCCGGTGCGGATCGGACAAGACCCCTCCACCGCATTCGCGCCGTCCGCCATTTCCGCGTTTCAGCGGCCGAAGGACGGCATGGCGGCGCGCCTCGCCGTCGCTTTCATGGGCATGTTCGGGCCGCGCGGCGCCTTGCCGCTGCACTTGACGGAGTACGCGCGCGATCGGCTGCGCAACGCCGGCGACCCCACTTTCGCGCGCTTCGTCGACATCTTTCATCATCGCATGCTCGTCCTCTTTCATCGCGCCTGGGCCGCGGCGCAACCGACGGCTTGTCAAGATCGCCCCTCGAGCAACCGCTTCACCCTCTACGTGGGCGCGCTCTTCGGCCTCGGCTTGCGCGCTACGCTCGAACGAGACCGCATCCCCGATCGCGTCAAGCTCCATTATGCATCGCGCCTCGCCGCTCCGGCGCGCAATGCCGAGGGCCTCGAAGCCATGGTGGCCGACTATTTCGGCTTGCGCGCCTGGGTCGAGCCATTCGTCGGCGAATGGATCACCCTTCCCCCCGACGGTCGCTGGAAGCTCGGGTACTCGCGTCAAGCGAGCACGCTCGGGAGCTCGACCATCCTCGGCGCCCGCATCTGGCAGTGCGAGCACAAATTTCGAATCGTGCTGGGGCCGCTCACGCGCGCGCAGTTCCACGCCATGCTTCCCGGATCGGACAGCTTGGCCACGCTAGCGTCGCTCGTGCGCTCTTACGTAGGCGACGAGCTCGATTGGGAGGCGCGGCTCGTGCTCGCCGACGGAGAGAGTCTCCAGCTCCGGCTCGGCGGCGGCACGAGACTCGGTTGGAACACGCACCTCGGCCGGCGCGGCGGCGCCAAGAACGAGGACTTGGTCGTCCATCCGCGCTCGGGGCGCACGCAACGCATGGATCGCGCCCGCACCGCCGAACCGCGCCCATGTTAAGCGCCGGTGTTGAGTCGGCGCTTTCGTCCAGCTAGAGACAACCCGACCAGAGAATCCGTAAGAGAAAGACCAAGGAGCGAGCCATGTCAGAGATCAGTCGTGTCGCACTCTTCGGAAAGCTCAACGCCATCGGTTACCAGGCCATCGAAAGCGCGACGACTTTCTGCAAGATGCGAGGCAATCCGTACGTCGAGCTCTCGCATTGGATCCATCAGATCCTGCAGGCACCCGACTCCGATCTGCACCGCATCGTCCGGCACTTTCAGCTCGACCCCGCGCGCGTGGCGCGTGACCTCACCGAGGCGCTCGATCGGCTTCCGCGCGGCGCCACCTCGGTCTCCGATCTTTCGATTCACGTCGAAGAAGCGGTAGAGCGAGGCTGGGTGTACGGCTCTCTTCTCTTCAACGAGTCGAAGGTGCGCACCGGCCATCTCGTCGTCGGCGCCCTCAAAACGCCGAGTTTGCGCAATGCGCTCAGCGCTATCTCCAAAGAATTCGCCAAAATCAAAGTCGAAGAGCTGACCGAGCGTTTTCAGGCGCTCACCGACGGTTCGCCCGAAGCCAAAATGTCGGCCGCCATTTCGGCGGTCGAAGGGCACCCCGAGGCCGGAACGGGACCCGGCGGGGAAATGGCCCCCGCCGCGCTCGGCAAACAAGAGGCGCTGGCGCGGTTTTCCGTCGACCTCACGGAGCGCGCCCGCAAAGGGGAGATCGATCCCATCGTCGGCCGCGACGAAGAGATCCGGCAGATCGTGCACGTCCTTCTGCGACGACGGCAGAACAACCCCATTCTCACCGGCGAAGCGGGGGTCGGCAAGACCGCGGTCGTCGAAGGATTCGCCTTGCGCCTCGCCTCGGGGGACGTTCCTCCGCACCTCAAGGACGTCACTTTGCGCGCGCTCGACATCGGTCTCTTGCAGGCCGGCGCGAGCATGAAAGGCGAATTCGAAAATCGCTTGCGCCAGGTGATCGACGAAGTGCAAGCGTCGCCCAAGCCGATCATCCTTTTCATCGACGAGGCGCACACCTTGATCGGCGCCGGCGGAGCCGCGGGAACGGGCGACGCTGCCAACCTTTTGAAACCAGCGCTCGCGCGCGGCAAGCTCCGGACGATCGCGGCCACCACCTGGGCCGAGTACAAGAAGCACATCGAAGGCGACCCCGCGCTCACCCGTCGCTTTCAGGTCGTGAAAGTCGACGAACCGAGCGAAGACCGCGCGGTGCTCATGATGCGCGGAATCGCCGGCATCCTGGAAAAGCACCACCGTGTCGAGCTCCTCGACGAAGCATTGGCCGCTTCGGTCAAGCTCTCCAAGCGCTATATTCCCGACCGTCAGCTGCCCGACAAATCGGTGAGCCTCCTCGACACGGCTTGCGCGCGCGTCGCCATCAGCCAACACGCCGTGCCCGCCGACGTCGAGAGCAGCCGCCGTCGCATCGAGGCGCTCGAGGACGAGCGGTCCATCATCCTTCGCGAAAAGGCGATCGGCGTCGAGATCAAAGAGCGCGGCACGCGAGTGGACAGCGCTCTCGGCGAAGAGAAAAAGCGCCTCGGCGAGGTCGAAGCCCGCTGGAAGTCGGAGAAGGCACTGGTCGATCGCGTGCTCGCCATCCGCAGCGATCTGCGCCGCGAGGCCGAGCCCAAGAAAGCGGAACCGAAGACCGACAAGACGGCCGCCGACAAGAGCCCCGCTGAAAAGCAGGTCGCCGACAAGAGCGCCGCCGCCCCCCCCCCTTTCGATCGCGAAGCCTTGCTGAAAGAGTTGACCGGCCTGCAGGCAGAGCTCGCACAGTTGCAAGGCGACGCGCCGCTCATTCTGCCCACCGTCGACGAGCAAGCCATTGCCGCCGTCGTGTCCGATTGGACCGGCATTCCCGCGGGGCGCATGGTCAAAAACGAAATCGAGACCATTCTCAAGCTCGCCGACGTCTTGAGTCAGCGCGTCATCGGGCAAAAGCACGCCCTCGAGATGATCGCCCGCCGCATTCACACCGCGCGCGCTGGCCTCGAGAACCCGGGCAAACCCATCGGCGTCTTTCTCCTGGCCGGTCCATCGGGTGTCGGCAAAACGGAAACTGCGCTCGCGTTGGCCGAGGCGCTCTACGGCGGCGAGCAGAACGTCATCACCATCAACATGAGTGAGTTCCAAGAGGCGCACACCGTTTCGACCTTGAAAGGCGCCCCCCCCGGCTACGTCGGTTACGGCGAAGGGGGCGTGCTCACCGAAGCCGTGCGCCGCCGCCCGTACAGCGTCGTTTTGCTGGACGAGGTCGAAAAGGCACACCCCGACGTGCACGAGATCTTTTTCCAGGTGTTCGATAAAGGCTGGATGGAAGATGGTCAGGGGACGCGCGTCGACTTCAAGAACACGATCATCCTTCTTACCTCGAACGTGGGCAGCGACGCGCTCATGAGCTTCGCGGCCGCGCCGGGCAGCGAGCCCGATCAGGCGAAAATGACGGAAGCGTTGCGCGCACCTCTTTTGGAGGTCTTTCCGGCGGCGCTGCTTGGCCGCATGGTGACCATCCCTTACCGTCCGCTCAGCGACGAAATGATCGGCAGCATCGTGCGGCTGCAGCTCGGCCGCGTGGCCAAACGGGTCAGCGAGCGGTACGAAGTGCCCTTCGACTACGATCAAGCGGTCATCGATCTGGTCGTCAGCCGCTGCACGGAGACGGAGAGCGGCGGCCGCATGATTGACGCAGTGCTCACCAATACCCTCTTGCCGGAAGTCAGCCGCGAGCTACTCCTACGCACCCTCGACGGCAAACCGCCGCTGCGCGTGGGCGTGACCGCCAAGAACAACGCGTTCTCGTATTCCTTCGACTGACTGACCCGGAACTGAAAAAGACATGGACCTCTTCGGACACCTTCACACCTACGACTACGGCGAAGTTCATTTCCGCCTCGATAAGGCCACCGGCCTGCGCTCCATCATCGCCATCCACGATACGCGGCTCGGGCCCGCCCTCGGGGGTTGCCGCTTTTTGCCCTACGACACGGAAGAAGCGGCCGTCATCGACGCGCTGCGTCTCGCGCGCGGCATGACGTACAAGGCGGCGCTCGCCGGGCTCGCCCACGGCGGCGGAAAGAGCGTCCTCATCCGTCCTCCCGGCCGCTTCGACCGGGTCGCGCTCTTTCGTGCGTTCGGCCGCGCGATCGACGACCTGCGTGGTCATTACATCACCGCCGAAGACAGCGGCACCGGCCTCGAAGACATGGAAGTCCTTCGCACCGTCACCAAGTACGTGACGGGCGTCGACGCCAAACACGGCGGCTCGGGCGACCCATCGCCTTTCACCGCGCTCGGCGTACGCCGCGGCATCGAAGCCTGCGTCAAATTCGCGCTCGGCAAAGCGTCTTTGAGCGGTCTGCACATCGCCGTGCAAGGCGTGGGTCACGTCGGCTACCACCTCTGCAAGGAGCTCCACGGGGCAGGCGCCAAGTTGTCGGTGGCTGACGTCGATCCCCTCAAAGCCGAGCGCGCCCATCGCGAGTTCGGTGCGCAAGTCGTGCCGCTCGACGGCATCTTCGAGGTCCCTTGCGACGTCGTCGCGCCCTGCGCCCTCGGCTCCGCGCTGAACGATCAGTCGATCCCCAAGCTCAAGGCGAAAATCGTGGCCGGCGCCGCCAATAACCAGCTCGCCGAGCCCCGTCACGGCGACGACCTGCACGCGCGCGGCATTCTCTACGCCCCCGACTACGCCATCAACGCCGGCGGTCTCATCAACGTCGCCCAAGAAGTCGTCGGTTACGACGAAAAGGCAGCGCACGAAAACACGCTCGAGATTTACAACACGATCTACGAGATCGCCGATCGCAGCAAGCGCCTCAATGCGCCGAGTTACAAGATCGCCGACATCATGGTCGAGGAAAAGCTCGCCGCGCGAGCGCCGCGACCGTCGGTGGTGTAGGGCGAGCGGGCCCACGCAGCCGGCGTCCCTTGACGGTCGACGGGTGCGTAGTTAACGTTGTTAACATGGACACCCGGAAACAGATCCTGGAGGAGGCGCGCGACGTCTTCCTCCAGCGAGGTTTGCCGGGTTTTTCCATGCGAACGGTGGCCGAACGGGTGGGCGTATCCGCCACGGCGCTCTATCGTCACTTCGACGACAAGGACGCTCTCGTCGCCAGCATGCTCGGCGAGGCGTTCGCCACCTTCGGCAGCTATCTCGGCCGCGCGCTCGGTGGCCGAACGCCTCTCGCGCGGTTCCGCCAGACCGGTGAAGCGTATTTCGACTTCGCCCTCGAGCACCCTCGCGATTACGAGCTCATGTTTCTCACCAACTGCACCGAACTCGGCTTTAAGCGCATCTCCACGGAGATCGAAGAGCGATCGCGGCCGACCTTCGAATTCCTCGTCGAGCGCGTAGAAGAATGCATGAAGGCGCGCGTCTTCGTGCGACGCGAACCGCGTGAGGTCGCGCTCTACGCGTGGTCGACCGTCCACGGTACGGCCAGTCTCTGGTTGCTCGGCCAGCTTCGCGAGCAAATGAACCTGACCGCCTTTCGCACCCAAACGGTGCTCACGCTCGATCTGATCGAACGCTCACTCTGCTCCCGCGACGTACCGCGGCGCCGATGATTTTTTTTGGCTTCGAAGTTAACACCGTAAACAAGGAGACGCGAACATGGACCAGGTGATCCCTGAACGAATGACGGCCGTACGCGACGACGACATCGTCGTATTTTTGATTGGAATGCGCATCAATCGCTGGTGGAAAATCCACCGCTGGCTGCCCGTCGTGCTGGCCATGCCGCGCATGCTGCGCGAGCTCGCCGCGCGGCCCGACGCAGGAATGCTCGGTTCTCATTCAGCTGGTTTTTTCATGGTCCAGTACTGGGAGTCGGCGCACAAGCTCCTGGCTTACGCGAGCGATCGCAGCGGCGCCCATTTCCCGGCGTGGGCCGAATTCTACCGGAGGGTCGGCAAGAGCGGCGACGTCGGCATTTGGCACGAGACCTACGTCGTGCCTCGAGGTCGTTACGAGTCCATCTATGCGAACATGCCCCCGTTCGGCCTGGGCAAGTTCGCGCGGCTCGAGCCCGCCAGCGGACGAAAGGCGCGCGCTATCGACCGCTTGGAATCGCAGACGTCGACATGAACGCGCCGCGATTACCCGCCCGATTTGCGCTCGATCAACGTCATCGTCATGAGGCGCGTGCCCGCCCGTTCTTTGGAAAGAAGAACCGGGGGACCGGCGTAGCTCTTCGCAAAATAGAATTTGCCCACCTCGCCGTTCGGCGCCGTCACCGTGTACACCATGACCTCGAATTTACCGGCGGGGACCTCGATCGATCCCGGCTGCACCGCGAGAGCGGCGCGCGGAAACTCGCCGTGACGACGAAGATCCTCCCACGGCGTGTGCTCGACGGTAGCCGGCGCCATGGGTTGACCGGCTTGGTCGAGGCTTTCGTCCTTCACTTCAGCGCTCTCGGCGGAGCCGCCGCTCGTGAACTTCATCACCTTGATTACCGTAGGTTCGCCGGCGGCCTCGATCTTGTAGCGGTACACGGTGCCCGGTCGATTCGCGTCGCGAAGTTGCTCCGCCGTATACGGCGTGGGCGCCATGTCCGGGGCCTTGGGGGCTGCGGGGGCTCCGGAGGAAACGGCGGTGACGGTCGTTCCCGGCACGGGCACGGATTCGTGGGCACACCCAGTGAGCAGGGGCCCCAGGAGCCAAACGATTGACGGACACAGTACGAAAACTATCGACGTCGCGGAGCTATTCGCTATTCGCATGTTCGCGCTGTTCTTAGCGCGAACAGCTCCGTACGTCACGGGCCGGAGCGCTCCACGACGCGGCCCGAGCGCGGCACGCGTCGTGGGCGATCTTGTTCGAATTGCCTGCGTTCACCCGCCGAGAGAGTTCACTTGTTGACGCTTTCTCTCTTCGGCCCACCACCTTTCGGACCCGGCTTCGGGTTGACGACGTTCGGCCCCGTGGGCTGGGGGTCTCCCCGGCCATTCGGGATGTATGCGTAGATGAGATCGCGCTCCCGCGCGAAGCCGATCGCGTCAGCTAGGCTCGCTACATCCTCGCCACTAAGCTCCTCGAGGACGCTGGTCGGAACGGCATAGATCTCGTACATGAGCTTCTGCGCGTCCCTTTCGGCAGGCAGGTAAGTTTCCTCCCCGTCGTCTCGGATCCCGAATTGCCGCGAAAGGTAGATACCTTCGCCTCCCGCGCCTTTCGACACACGATAGATGGCGAAGGTATACCCGTCTGGCAGCCTGCCGCGCGGGGTTCTGCGAATATTCAATGCCATGCGGTATTCGGGAGAAAAGGCGACAAACCACACATTGTCCGGCGACACCATGGTGTCCTCCTTGTTGGATCGGCAAGAGTTAATGGTTGGAAGGCATCGACTTGGCACAACGAAACCCGAGATTGGTGCCGACATTGAAGGCAAGTTGAAAATTGCGTGAGGTCGAGCGCGCCATGAAGGCTGCGTTGTAAGACCCGCCCCGATGCACGGCCGCACCTTCAGCGGTTAGGCGAGACACGTAAGTAGCCTCATCGCGATCGATGCGATCGTCGTCGTCCACCCACTCGCTGACGTTGCCCCCCATATCGAACACGCGTTCGGGCGTAACGTCCTGCGGTGCGCTCATGACGGGATACGCCATGGTCCGCGCATTGTCGCATCGCTCGGGATTTCGTACCTCGAGCCGACCGTTACTCGAAATATGCACGCTGTTACAGTCCGCCGGCTCGTTTCCCCACGGAAAGAGGCGACGGCCGCTACCACGGGCGGCAAATTCCCATTCCGCTTCCGTGGGGAGTCTTTTCAATGCGCTCTTGCAATACAGGCGAGCTCCGAGCCAAGTTACCAGAGTAACCGGCAGGTTCTCGTACCCGGAGCGTGCGGAGAACTCTGTTTTCACATCGCCGACTTCGATCCCCCTTCCAGGCCCCCACCGGTCGTAAAGAAGTAGGTCGTCGTTCGAATGAAGACCGTAGTAGACGAAGCGCCGGGAAGGGTCCTCGTCGTCGGTGGTGACGCGAAGCGACGGTCCGATTTTCTTGAGAAAACCCGCAAACTCCTCATTGGTCACTTCGCGCTCGTCGAGCTCGAACGGGGCGACTGTCACCTGCCGCGAGGGTGTCTCGTTCTCCGCTTCCGGCGGGCACCCACGCGGATAGCTGGCGCACATCGCGTCGAGCTCGGCGCGGTCGGTGCCCAGGGAATATTTCCCCCCGGCGAACTGTACCATCCCACGCGTGGCGGGTGCGGCGACGGCAGGTCGGGCACGGCGTTGGAAAAGAAACCAAGAAAGGCCGGCGAGGAAGAGCAATCCCGACATGCCGATCAATGCTGGGGGGCGGCTCACAGCGGCGCGTACGGACGTGGCGACGACGCTGGCGGCGAGCGATTCGCGGTGCGCGTGATCTTCACCAGGCGGCCGAATCGGGTGGGAGGGGGAACCAGATATGGGCGGCAGCGTTGGGCGAAACAACGGCACGAGCCGTTTGGCCATTTCGCTCACATTTTGAAAGCGCTGACCGGGGTCACGCTCGAGTGCGGTCTCGACCGTGCTCTTGATCGCGGCGGGGATGTCTTTCCATTCCGCGCCCACGAACGACAATGCCGCATTCAGTGTTTGCTCGCGAATCTCGAGGTTGGTGCTGCCGCAGAACGGCTGTCGACCGGCCACGAGCTCGTAGGCGATGACGCCAAGAGCAAAGAGATCGGCACGAGCGTCGATCTCGCCATGTCGCCACTGCTCGGGCGCCATGTAGCCGGGCGTGCCGACCCCAAACCCCAGCGTAAAGGTGCCAGGTGCTTCGTTGCTGGATTGGGCGGTGTCGAGGGCAACCCTTCGGGCAATTCCGAGATCGAGAATGCGCAGGTTGCCGTCCGGCGTGACCATCACGTTTTCGGGCTTCAAATCGCGGTGGACGAGGCCACTCTCGTGGAGTACTTGGAGCCCTTCGAGCAGCTGCTGCAGGATGGCAACGATCTCGTTAGAGGTCGGCCGATAGGTCTTCAACCAATCGCGCAGCGTTTCTCCGCGCACGTATTCCATCGCGATGAGCGCCTGGTCGTTCCAGGTCAACGCGTCGTAAATGCGTGCCAGCCGATGGTGCTCTACCCGAGCGGCGGCGCGCGCTTCACGCAGAAGGCGCGCTGCGTCGACGAAGCTCTCGTCACTCGTTTTACGCAACACCTTGAGCGCAACGTGCCGATCGAGCACGACATCGTGCGCGAGATAGACATCTCCCATTCCTCCTTTTCCGATTTTTTCTTTGACGCGGTAGCGCGACGCCCAAAGCTGCTCGGACTCGACTTGCATGCCGAGCTGCGCGGGAGCCAGCGGTTCGGCGAGTCGCCGTAGGGCCTGCATTTCCGTGGCCCCGAGCGGAGTATCATCGTCCGGAGTTTTGCGGCCCGAGCTCATGTTGTCCTCGAGGTTTTGGGAGACCCCTCGGCGATGGCCGAAGCTACCTTGACGCGAATGGATCGAAACCTCTGTCGAAGACGCGCCGCCTCCCGCTCGATCGCCTCGGGAGCGGTGTCTTGCTCTTCGAGAAATGCGGCCGCAATCTCGTTCCACGCGAGCCCGCGCTCGACACGAAGCACCAAGAGATCGCGGTCTTCGTCGGAAAGGGACGTGCGCAGGTTTTCCAGCTGATCGCCCCGCTCCGCGTTGACCGATCCTCCCTGCGACGAGACGTGGGTCGGGAGCTCATCGGCTTTCGACAATGTCGTCTGCGAAACTCCGGCTTTGGGGTGGCGCGCCCGACATCGGCTCGCTTCGCGTCGCGCGACGATGTAACTCCAAGAGCGTAACGAACATTCCCAGCGAAAAGCAGCGAGCCCCCGCCATAACTTTTCGCAAGCTGCGCTATGGGCTTCGTCGGCCAGCACGACGTCGCCAAGCAATCGGTGCAAGAACGGCCGGAGCTCGGCCGAAAGCCGCGTCAAGAGCATGTCGGCCGCTTGGCGTTGACGGCCGGCGACGACGAGACCCTGCACTTCCGCATCGAAGGCTGCGAAATCGCTTCCCTGCTGCGTTTCGGTCACCGCTGCCCCGCTGCGCGCCACGAATGCGTTACACCCCCTCGTGCAACGCGTCCACGCGGCTCAACTGCTCGATACCAGGTGGAGAAACGAAGCGCCGGGTGTGAGGTCATCAGTATCAAGACCTCCGCCAACCACTTTTGTGAGGTTGATACGCTTTTGACCCACACCTGCCCGGTGGGAGAGCCGTGTCGTCGACCGAGCCGCTCTCGTGCGCTCGGCCGCGAGCCCGAGGCGCGCAGAGGTGCCCGCTTGGGCCTTTAGATGCGGGTCGGCTTCAGCGCGACCCGATAGAGCAGCGTTCCCATGCCGACGAAGCAAGCGACGCCGAGCAGTGCGTACCCCTCGGCGCCGAGCGCGTGGTGCATCGAATCGTGCAGGTTCACGCCTTCCAAAAACCCCTGCAGCGACGTGCTACCCGACTCTTTCAATTTGTCGGCGCCCGCCACGAGGAATGCCACGAGCACCCCTGCCAGCGCGCCGCCCGCGACGAGCCCGGTGGCGAAGAGACTGCCGGGGCCGAGATCGTCCTCGTGCGAGGGTACGCCGCCTTTTTTGCGATCGACGAGGCCGCGAATCATGCCGCCGCAGAAAATGGGGAGCGTGGTCGAGAGCGGCAGATAGGCGCCCACCGCGAAGGAAAGCGAGGAGACGCCGCAGAGCTGGATGGTGACGGAAAGGAAGACGCCGACCAAAACGAACTGCCAGTCGAGGTTGTGCGCGAGCAGCCCCTTGATGAGCGTCGCCATCAGCGTGCCCTGCGGCGCGGGGAACTTCTCGGAGCCGATGGCGTGCCGCACGATGCCGGTGACGGGGTCGACGCTGGGGTTGTCGAGCACCTTCATGGTGATGCCAATGACGACGGCAGCGGCGACGGCGCCGATCATGAGCCCCACTTGTTGGTGTCGGGGCGTCGCCCCGACGATGTAACCGGTCTTGAGATCCTGGCTCGTCGCGCCCGCATTGGCCGCCGCGATGCAGACCATGCCGCCTACGCAGAGCGCCATGGGTTGGTACGCGTCACCCGTCCAGCCGAGCCCGACGAAGATGAGGCACGTCGCCATGAGGGTCGCGATGGTCATGCCGGAGACGGGGTTCGAGCTCGTGCCGATGACGCCCACGATGCGCGACGAAACCGTGACGAAGAAGAAGCCGAAAATGACGACCATCACCCCCGTGGCGATCTTGCCGAGCACGCCCGCCTCGCCGGGGATGAACGGGAGCACCGCCATGATGAAGACGAGGAGCAAGCTCCCCCCGACGACGACGGTGATCGGTAGATCCTGCTCGGTGCGCCGCGTGGCGACGCCGGAGTCCTTCTCGCGGAGCGACGCGATGCTGCCCTGGAAAGCGGAGACGATGGTGGGAATGGTGCGGATGAGCGTGATGAAGCCACCGGCGGCCACGGCGCCGGCGCCGATCTGGCGCACGTAGGCGAAGTAGATGGCGCGGTTCAGATTGACGAATTCTTGCGCGGCGGGGTTCCATCCGAAGGCGCCCGGTTTGGTGAGGTCCGCCAGGTAGCCGAGCTTCGTCAGCTGAACGGCGATCACGCTCGGTGGCACCAGCGAGGCCAGCAGCGGAATCACGCCGAGCCAGGCGAGAACGCCGCCGGCCACGAGCACGCCGGCGATGCGCGGCCCGATGATGTACCCGACGCCCATGTATTCGGGGGTGATATCGGCCGCCACCGTCGCCGCGGGAAAAACCCGGCTGCGCACGCTGCTCATCCAGAGCGGCGTCTCTTCGATGACGCCGAGGATCTTCTGAAAAAGCGCGTAGAGAAAAGCGAACCCGAGCCCCTGGTACGCGGTTTTCGCGAGATCCCCGCCTTTTTCACCGGCGATGAGCACCGACGCGCAGGCGGTCCCCTCGGGATAGGGAAGATTGCCGTGCTCTTTGACGATGAGCGCCCGACGCAGCGGGATCATCATGAGCACGCCGAGCATGCCGCCGAGGAGCGCCAACGTGAAGATCGTCCAGTAACCGAAATACGCGGTACCGACGCTGAGACCGTCAGCGCCGGTCGCGAGAAAAAGAAAACCGGGAAGCGTGAAGACGACGCCGGAGGCGATCGATTCGCCCGCCGAGCCTATCGTCTGAACGATGTTGTTCTCGAGAATGGTCGAGCCGCCCAGCTTCTTCAGCAGCGATATCGAAAGCACGGCGATGGGAATGGATGCCGAAACGGTGAGGCCGGCGCGGAGCGCGAGGTAGACGGTGGAGGCGCCGAAAATAACGCCGAAGAGCGCTCCGATGAGCACCGCCTTGGGCGTGAATTCCGCCACGTTCTGGTCGTCGGCGACGTACGGCTGGAAGGATTCGTCGGACGCGGGCGCCGGCGACACGGGGGGTGGGGACACGCGAGCTTGGGCCATGCAATCCCCGCCAGCTCTAGGCGAAAGCGCCAGCTGCGTCACCTGCAAACGGCCGGGAGCAATTGCCGCTCTGCGTCGTGCCGCTCTGCGCTCCGCTCACGTGCCGCGTGCAGCGGACCGTTCGCTGCCGCGCGCTTGACGCCGCAGGCCCGACCTCCCAAGGTGCGCGGAAAAGGAGCTCGATGATGAGATACGCGAAGACGCTTTCGGTCGTTTTGCCGCTTTTGCTGGGCGCTTGCGGCGCGCAGTCGCGTTCGAGCACCTGCAAGACGGCTTCGACAGGGGTCGCGGCAACGCCTGCGCCGACAAGCACGCTGCCGGAGTGGATACAGCGCAGCAACGCCATTTCCGACATCTTGGTCGGAGTGCAGGCGCGCTTCATGCCCGAGCTCGCGTCCCGCTACGGCGTCGAGCGCGTCGACGATCAGATCGTCGATCTCAAACCCGGGCACGGCGAGCGCTACCGGGCTGCGCTCCGCGACGCGATCACCACCATCGAGACGCGCGGCTCCGCCGAAACCGATGCTCGCGTGCGCCGCGACGTGGCCATCCTCGTCAAGGCGGCGCGCCTCTACATCAAAGACTCCGAGCTGCGCGAGGCCAACGAAGTCCCCTATTACAACCCGACCGAGATCATCTTCCACAGCATGCAGGGGCTCCTCGACGACCAAGTGCCGGCGCCGCGCCGCGAGCGCGCCCTCGGGCGACTGCGCAAATACGCGGGCGTGGATGGGGGCACGCCTCTCACGGAGCTCGCCAAGACCGAGACGCGCGAGCGCATGGGTCGACCGGGCCTGGCCGCGCCGAACCGGTTGGCAGTGGAAAAGCACCTCGCCACCAACGGCCACATCCGGAGCGGCATCGGCGACCTTCTGAAAAAGTATCAGATCGCCGGCCACGAAGAGCCTTACAAGACGCTGCTGACGCAGCTTACCGAGTACGACGCCTTCGTGAAGAGCGACGTGCTTCCCAAGGCCCGTCCCGAATTCGCGCTGCCGCCCGCGATCTACGCGCTGAACCTCGAGCGGTTCGGCGTCGATATTCCACAAGCCGAGCTGGTGGAGCGGGCACACCGCGCCTTTACCGAGATTCAAAAAGAAATGGCCGACGTTGCTCGGCAGATCGCCGAGCAACGCAAACTGCCGAGCTCGGACTATCGCGACGTGATCCGCGAGCTCAAGAAAGATCAGCTGGTCGGAGAGGCGATTCTCCCCCATTACAAACAGCGGCTCACGGACATCGAAACCATCATCCGGCGCGAAAAGTTGGTCACCCTGCCGGAGAGACCGGCGCGCATTCGGCTCGGCACACCCGCCGAGAACGCGCAGCAGCCGGCTCCGCACATGGTCCCGCCGCGGCTCCTCGGCAATACGGGCGAGCAAGGGGAATTCGTGCTCCCGCTCAGCGTCCCCGCCCCCGAAGGATCCCAGGAATCCGCGCAAAAGCTGGACGACTTCACCTTTGCGGCCGCTTCGTGGACGCTCACCGCGCACGAAGCGCGCCCCGGCCACGAGATGCAGTTCGCGTCGCTCGTCGAGCGCGGGGTCTCCACTGCGCGCGCCATCTACGCCTTCAACAGCACCAACGTGGAAGGTTGGGGGCTCTACTCCGAGTACATCATGCTGCCGTTCATGCCGCTCGACGGTAAGCTCATCTCTCTCCAGCTGCGCCTTCAGCGCGCGGTGCGCGCGTTCATCGACCCCGAGCTGCAGGCCGGCAAATGGACGTTCGACTCGGCATGGGCATACCTCGAGAAAGAGGTGGGGCTCTCGCACGCGTTTGCAAAGTCCGAGATCGAACGCTTCACGTTCCGTGCGCCCGGGCAGGCCACCTCGTACTTCTATGGCTACAGCCGGCTACTCGAGCTCCGTAAGGAAATCGAGGCCAAGCTCGCCGGTCGCTTCGATGCGCAACGCTTTCACGACTTCGTGCTGGCGCAGGGCCTTCTTCCGCCCGACCTCATGCGCGAAGCGGTCATGACCGAGTTCGCGAAATGACGTAAGGACATCTCGTCCGTTCGTCCCTCTCGCCGCGCGCGCCGAGGTGCGGTATGCGAGAGCACGCCGTTCTTCTCTCGTCGGGAGGGCACTCATGAAGATGCACGGTCTCGAGCGCATGCGCAGTTTCGGTCCATCCGCAGCATGGCTGGTGTTCATGCTCGTCGTTCCGTCGTGCGGAACGGAAGCCATGCCGGACGCGGAGGCGGCCACCGTCGACGAGCTCGAGGTCGAGCGGGCGTCGCATCGTGCCGCGCTACAAGAGATCACGGTCATCGAAGATCACCGCCTCCTCGACAACGCACGGCTCAAGCGATTCATCGCCAGCCCCATCATCGTCGAGGCCGAGGCCGCGCTCATCGCCGCCGGTCGCATTGGTGACACCGCCCTCACGGACGATGCCGCCGCCGCGCTCCACTCGCCGAGCACGAGAGTGCGCAAGGCTGCCGCGTTCTGCCTCGGGCTCCTCGGTGGCGACACGGCACGCACGGCGTTGCGCACGGGGTTCGACGTCGAAGCGAAGCCCTCTGTGCGAGCTGCGCTCGCGCTCGCGCTGGGGCGCGTCGGCGTCGTCGACGACGTGCCGCGCCTGGCCAGCGCGCTTTCTCCAACCGCCACCGCGGAGGTGAACGGCGCCGCTGCGGAAGGGATCGCCACCGTGCTGCGGAGCACCACCGACGTCGTTGTAGTCGCGCCCGAAACGATCGCCCGCCTCATCGAGCTCGCCGGCATCGCGCCCGACGAGCGGGCGACGCCCGCAGCCTTTGCCCTCGCTCAGATCCGCGGGGAGGGCACGCTCTTTCCGGAGGCGTCCGTCATCGACAGCTTTCAACGCGCAGAATCCCCCACCACGCGCGCCTACCTCGCGCGCCTTCTGCGACGCATCGCCACGCCCGCCGCCATCGACACCCTCACCGCTGCGCTCGCGTCCGACCCCTCGACCATCGCTCGCGCGGAGATGGCGCGCCAACTGGGGCTCGCTCCTCCCAGTACCGGCGTCATCATGGCCCTCGGCAAAGCACTCACCGATCCCGCGGCGCAAGTCGTGGTGGCGGGCCTCCAATCCATCGTCGACAAGAAAATCGCCGTCGCCGCAGCGTCGCTCGCTTCCGCGATCGCCGCCCTCGTCGACGACGCGCGATCGCCTTGGATTCGTGCCGAAGCGCTGCCCGCGCTCTGCGCCGTGGACCCGACGTCCGCGCGCCCTCGCGTAGAATCAGCAATCTCGAGCACGCCCCGCCGCGTCAAAATCGCCGGCGTGACCGGCCTTGGCGTGCTCGGCACCGACGTCGATCTTGCCAAGCTCGACACCCTCTTGGCGGACGCCGATCCCAGTGTCGTCTCTGCCGTCATCGACGTCATCGCGGGTTTCGAGACGGCGCGCATCAGCGCCGCCACGGTCGCCAACGTGCGTGCGTCTTTGTCGATCCACGATGTCGCGGTCGTCAGTTCCGCCGCGAGTGCGGCGGGCGCGCACGGCTGGACCGAATTTGCGCCCGACCTCGCCGCGATCTACGACGCCTCGCCCGGTTCGGCGTGGATCGAAGGGCGCATGGCCATCCTCGGCGCGCTCGGCAACCTCGGCGACATGTCGGTATTGCCGACGCTAGAACGCGCCTTCGACGATCCAGAGCGCGTCGTCGTCGCCGCCGCGGCCGACGCCTATTTGGCCCTCACGAAGACCGATGTCAGCGCGCGCATTCCCCGCGCCAGCCGCGTCACTGCCGATACGCCGAGCGCGAGGTCCATCGCCCACGCACTCCGAGCGAAAGTGCTCCTCGTTACTTCGCGCGGCCCGATCATGATGCAAATGCTGCCCGAAGCTCCGCTGAACGCCGCCAACTTCGTCGCCCTCGTTGAACGGGGATTTTATGACGGCCTCGATTTCCATCGCGTCATTCCCGACTTCGTGGCGCAAGGTGGCGACCCGCGCGGTGACGGCTATGGGGGATCCGACGCGCTCGTGCGTGAGGAGATCGGCGCGCCACACCGCCGCGGCACGGTAGGAATGGCCACCGCCGGAAAAGACACCGCCAGCTGCCAATTTTTCATCAATCACGGTTGGAACGTGCACCTCGACGCAAGTTACACGGCCTTCGCCGAGGTCGTCGCGGGCATGGACGTCGCCGATCGGTTGGAGATCGGTGACGTGATCCACGCGGCGTACACATTCTGAAGGTTGATCGACGCCCGGCTCTTCGCGCTCGCGCTTCGATTTACGCGTCGGGCTGAACGAGCACCCAAGACGCGAGAAGATCGGGATTCTCCACGACCTCGCCCGTACTTCGAAGGCGATACTCACCGGCGGGAGCTCGCCGAACGGACCGCAGATCGGGCGGTAGCCAGTAGGTGCGCCCTTCGGTGTGCAGTTCGAGGCAGATGCCTCGCTTAGGGTCGGACGTGACGATGCGACCGTAGAGCTGCTCCATGCGCAGCCGCTTGCCGCGAGGATCTTCGATTCGCAATCCGACGAGGATTTGCTTGCCATTCAAGTCGTCCCAACCCACTTCCTCGGGAGCATCGTCGTCCACGGGTTCGCTCACGCGGCGGAAAGTAACATGCCCTGGACGACGGAACAAAAGACGGCTCGGATCACTGACGCTCCCAAACGGAACAGCCGAGCTGGCCTGCACATTGCAGCCGGGGACGGAGAGCAATACGAGCCGTTCGGACCTCTTCGGGAGGGTAATGCGACGTCGCGGAGCGGCGAGGCACGGTTGCATGCGAAAGGAGCCTCCCATGATTCGCGCAAAATATGCCGCGTGGCCGATTCTTGCCGGCGCTTTGCTGACGCCTATGTTGATGGACTGCGGCGCAGCCAAAGACTTTCAAGAGCTTTCCGCTGGTTGCAATGAAGTCGACCAAGGGACCGATGCCGTCGGCAAACTCAACGTCGACGCGAACGTCAAAGCGATCGCCGTTGCTTCAGCGGAGCTAAAGGAGTCGGCGGCGCGCATCAAGCGGGACGTCAAGGCCGCGTGCATCGATGTCTGCAATCGCCTGGAAATCCAAGACACGTGGTCTTCCTTTAAAGATGACGACAAATCGATCTCCAACGGCGACGGCACCGGAGCCTGCGACAAGGCTGCACAAGAGATCAACTCCATCATGGCCGAAACGAAGGCGAGCGCGCACTTCGCTCTGGTGGTGACGGAACCGAAGTGCACGGTCGACACAGACTTCCAGGCCTCGTGCGAAGCGGGTTGCAAGGTCGATGAGGTTTGCACGCCCGGACAGATCGACGTCGTTACGCGGTGTGAGCCCGCCAAGCTCAGCGTCCAGTGCCACGGGACCTGCCAGGCCAACGCCGTGTGCGAGGGCACCGCTGAAGTCGAAACGGAGTGCGAGGGCAGTTGTGGTGGGAGGTGCCGGGGCTCCTGCGAAGGCCCGTGGGTTGCCGAGGATGGGAGTTTGGCCTCGGAGGGCAGTTGCAACGGGAAGTGTAGAGGGAAATGCAAGGGCACCTGCTCGGGTGAATGCAAGGTGACCACCACGACGGGCATTTCATGCGGCGCCTCGGCCAGCTGTCGAGGTGGCTGCTCGGGCGAATACTCCGCGCCCAAATGCGAGACGGAGCTGAAGCGGCTCCCGCCCGAGTGCCACGCCGACACCCACTGTGAGGTGAGCTGCAGCAGCAGGGCGCGATCACATGTCCAGTGTTCGGAACCACAGGTGACGCTGCTCGCCGACGTGCGCGTTTCGGCCAAAGTCGCCGCCTTGAAAGACGCCATCGAGGCGAATTTCCCGAAGCTCGTCCTGGCTGCACGCACGGAAGGACCCATCGTACAGAAGGCTCTGAAGGACATGGGTGACGCGGCCTCGGAGTTCGCGAATACGCAGTCCAATCTCAGCGCCAAGTCGGCCGCCTGCATCGCAGGGGCGGGGCAAGTGTCGGCCAATGCCTTTGCGTCCATTGACGTCTCCGTCAAGGGAAGCGCGAAGGTGCATGACAGCTGTAGCGACAATGAAAGCTGAACGACGACGAAGCGGGCGGCGCGCCCGGTGCTTGGGCGCGCCGCTCGCGATGGTGTGCGTGACCATCACCGGCGCAGCCGTCGCGACGCCCGCCGAGGGCGCCGCGACGGCCTCGGTCAATGAGGCACCATCGTCCGATGAGCACGCCAAGGACGTGAAAGGGCTCGATCTATTTTTTTTCGAAGCGGAAAGCGGTGCTGCCTACGTTGGTCTTCAAACGCTGAACGTGAAGCGCGACGTCGTTCCGACCTCGACGCGCAGCGAAGACGTAGGCGGATTTTTCGGACTCCTCGGCGGCGTGAAGCTTCTCTTCTTGTCGATCGGACCTCACGCCAAGTTCGGGCGCTTTCAAGATTGGGATCTCTGGACGCTCGACCTCGACGTGGGCTTTCACGCTCCCCTCGGCGCGGTCGAGCCGTTCCTTCGTCTGGGCGGCGGATACACGCATCTGTCGCGCGCGTTCGACAAAGTGAGAAACGGCGGAAGCCTTCGTTCGGACGGCTATAACTTGTCGCTCGCGCTGGGCGCCGACTATTTCGTGACGCGATACCTGACCGTAGGCGCCAGATTCAGCGGCGAACTGATTGGGCTTCATCGAGCGGGCGTCAACCTCGACACCCAAGACGGTCTCGTCAACGATTACCTGAAGTACGACGGCGCCGCGTTAGGCCTCGCGCTCGGCGGAGGACTCGCGCTCGGTCTTCACCTCTGATAGGTGACGGTCAACCTACGAGCGCGAGTCTGCGCCGACCTTCGGCCATTAGGTAGGCATCGACCGATTGCGCGACCATTCGCCCCTCGGCGATCGCCCATACGACGAGACTTTGCCCGCGCGCCTGATCGCCCGCGGCAAAAACGCCGTCTACACTGGTACGACCTTGCACGACTTTGACGTTGCCGCGCGGGTCGATCTCGACGCCGAGCTGCTCGAGCAATCCCGCGCGTTCAGAACCGACGAAGCCCATCGCCAAAAGAACGAGCTCGCACGGAATGTCGAATTCACTGCCCAGCACCGGTGTCGGCGCTTGGCCGGGTTTCAATTCCACGCGCACGGCGCGCAAAGCTTTCACGTGCCCGTTCTCGTCGGCCGCGAAGCTCGTGGTCATGACGGCCCAATCGCGCTCGCCCCCTTCCTCCTGCGACGACGACGTGCGCAGCACCATCGGCCACGCCGGCCAAGGGTTGGCCGCGGCGCGACGCGCGGGAGGTTTCGGCATGAGCTCGAGCTGTGTCACGCGCGCGGCGTTTTGACGATGTGACGTGCCGAGGCAGTCGGAACCGGTGTCTCCTCCGCCGATGATGACGACGTTTTTCCCCGTGGCGAGAATCGCGCGCTCTTCGGCCAGGGCGTCGCCCGCGACGCGGCGGTTGCCCTGCTCGAGAAACTCCATGGCGAAGTGGATACCGCCGAGCTCGCGGCCGGGCACCGGCAAATCGCGCGGCCTGCGCGCGCCGCCACAGAGGACGACCGCTTGATGACCGCTGCGCAGCGCTTCTCCGGTGACGTCGACCCCCACGTGCACGGAAGTGCGAAAGGTCACCCCCTCCGCCTTCATCTGCTCGACGCGGCGGTCGATGATGTGCTTTTCCATTTTGAAATCGGGGATCCCGTAGCGCAAAAGGCCGCCGATACGGTCGTCCCTCTCGAACACGGTGACGTCGTGTCCGAGGCGCGCCAGCTGCTGCGCTGCGGCGAGACCCGCCGGGCCCGAGCCGACCACGGCCACGCGCTTGCCCGTTTTCACGCGCGCCAGCACCGGCGCCACGAGGTTCTGCTCGAAAGCGCGGTCCGCGATGCCCCGTTCGATGTTCTTGATGGTGACCGGCACTTCGTCGATGTTGAGCACGCACGACGCTTCGCAGGGCGCGGGGCACACGCGCCCCGTCACCTCGGGAAAGTTGTTGGTCGCATAGAGCGCGGCCATCGCCTCGTCGAGGCGCCCTTTGGAGAACATGTCGTTCCAGTCGGGGATCAAGTTTCCGAGGGGGCAGCCATCGTGACAAAACGGAATGCCGCAATCCATGCAGCGCGCGGCTTGATCGCCGAGCGCGGCGTCGGGCACGGCGAGCTCGAATTCGCGCCAGTCGGAAAGCCGTTCGCCGACGGGCCTTTTCTGATGCTCCCGCCGCTCGATCTCGAGAAAACCGCGAATCTTACCCATGGGCTGCCGATTTCTCCCGCGGAACGTAACGCCCCGTGGAAACGTAAGGTGTAGCGGGCGGGAGCGCCGAAGGACGGATGCCGTTGGTGGCCGGCGATTCCTGCGCCTCGAGCGCACGCCGGTATTCGCTGGGCACGACCTTCACGAATTTCGGAATCACGACTTCCCACGAGTCGAGCAGCTCGAGCGCTTTGCGGCTCGCGGTTCGCTGTACGTGCTCGTCGAGCAGGGCGCGCAGCATCTCGGCGTCGGCGGGCCCGATGGCCTCGAGCTCGACCATC
The DNA here is from genome assembly GCA_035318505.1 of Polyangiaceae bacterium. GTDB lineage: Bacteria > Myxococcota_A > Polyangia > Polyangiales > Polyangiaceae > DASWDH01. The sequence continues at coordinate 53,300 of DATHEQ010000374.1, forward strand.
TCTTTGTTGCAGCGCTCGTCGAACTTCGCGTCCTCATCGAACACGAAGGCGAATCCCCCGCTCATACCCGCGGCGAAGTTGCGCCCCGTCGTCCCCAGGATCACGACGGTGCCGCCGGTCATGTATTCACAGCCGTGATCGCCGACGCCTTCCACCACCGTGGTGGCGCCGCTGTTGCGCACTGCGAAACGTTCACCGGCCCGGCCGTTGAAGAAGGCGCGCCCGCTGGTGGCGCCGTAGAGCACGACGTTGCCGACGATGACCTCGTCGTCGGCGCGGAAGGGCGCCTCGCGCGGCGGGCGCACGGCGACGATGCCGCCCGATAGACCCTTGCCGACATAGTCGTTGGCGTCCCCTTCGAGCTCCAACGTCATGCCGGAGGAGGCGAAGGCGGCAAAGCTCTGCCCAGCGTTGCCGTTGGCGCGCACGCGAATGCTGTCGTCGGGAAGCCCGCGCCGACCGTAGCGGCGCGCGATTTCGCCGCTCAGCATCGCGCCGGTGGCGCGGTCGGAGTTCCTGATCTTGGTGGCAATGACGACCGGCGCGCCGCCCTCGATGACGCGTTTGGCACCGGCGATGAGCCGCTCATCGAGGACGCCTTGGAGCTTGTGGTCCTGCGCTTCGACGCAGCGGCGCGGCGTACCGGGCAAAAGTCGCGGTTGGTACAAGATTTCCGCGCAGTCGACCCGTCGCGCCTTGGCGTGCAGCCCGGTGCGGCGCTGAACGATGCATTCGGAATGTCCGACCATCTCGTCGATGGTGCGAAAGCCGAGCTCGGCCATCAGCTGGCGCAGCTCTTCGGCCACGTAAAAGAAGTAGCGAACGACGTGCTCGGGTCGGCCGCCAAACTTTTTTCGAAGCTCGGGATCCTGCGTGGCAACGCCGACGGGGCACGTGTTGAGGTGGCACTTTCGCATCATGATGCAGCCCGAAGCGACGAGGGGGGCGGTGGCAAAGCCGAACTCCTCGGCGCCGAGCAACGCGGCGAAAGCAACATCGCGCCCGGTGCACAGTTTTCCGTCGACTTGTAGGCGTGCGCGGCCGCGCAGGCCATTCATCATCAAGACCTGGTGCGCCTCGGCGATGCCGAGCTCCCAGGGCACGCCGGCATGGTGGATCGATGTCAAAGGCGAGGCGCCGGTGCCGCCGCTGTCGCCGCTGATGAGCACCACGTCGGCGTGCGCCTTGACGACGCCGGCGGCGATGGTGCCGACCCCCGCCTCGGCCACCAGCTTGACGCTGATGCGCGCCCGCGGATTGACGTTTTTCAAGTCGAAGATGAGCTGCGCCAGATCTTCGATGGAGTAGATGTCGTGGTGCGGCGGCGGCGAGATGAGCGTCACGCCGGGCGTCGAATAGCGCACCGCGGCGATGACCTTGTCCACCTTGTGCCCCGGGAGCTGGCCCCCTTCGCCCGGTTTGGCGCCTTGCGCCATCTTGATCTGAAGCTCATCGGCGTTGACGAGGTATTCGGCGGTCACGCCGAAACGGGCCGATGCCACCTGCTTGACCGAGCTGCGGCGCAGATCGCCGCTTGCGTCGCGCACGAAGCGCTCCGGTTCCTCGCCACCTTCACCGGTATTGGATCGCCCCCCGATGCGGTTCATGGCGATGGCGAGGTTCTCGTGCGCCTCTTTGGAAATGCTCCCGAACGACATTGCCCCAGTGGCAAATCGCTTCACGATGGCCGTCGCAGGTTCGACGTCGGCGAGCGGCACCGCGGGACCGATGGGTACGAGATCCCAGAGCCCGCGCAGGTTCATCGGGCGCCGGTTTTGCTCGTTGATGAGCCGCGCGAACTCCTCGTAGCTCGACGCGTCCTCGGCCCGCACCGCCTTTTGCAGCGATGCCACCGTCTGGGGGTTCCAGATGTGGCGCTCGCCCCCGGCGCGGTAGTGCACGTGGCCCCCGACGTCGAGGCGGCCCTCGGCGCGCGGTCCGAAGGCGCGCTCGTGCCGGAGCAACGCTTCTTCGGCGATCTCGCGTAAGCCGACCCCACGAATGCGCGACGCCGTTCCGGCGAAGTACTTGTCGACCACCACCTGATCGACGCCGATGGCTTCGAAGATCTGCGCACCCTGGTAGGAGGAGAGGGTGCTGATCCCCATCTTGGACATGATCTTGAGAAGCCCCTTTTTCAGGGCTTTGACGTACTTGGCCGCGGCGTGCGCCGGAGTTGGATCGCCGGCCAGCATCTTGTCGCGGCAGAGCCGCGCAATGATCTCGAACGCGAGGTAAGGGTTCACCGCGCCGGCGCCGAATCCGATGAGCAATGCCAGGTGCCCGACTTCGCGCGGCTCGCCCGACTCGACGACGAGCCCCGCCCTCACGCGGGTGCCCTCGCGAATCAAGTGGTGATGCACGGCGCCGGTGGCGAGCAGGCTCGGGATCGGCGCGTGTCGCTCGTCGATGTGGCGGTCGCTCAAAATGAGAATGTTGGCGCCGTCGGCGATAGCGCGACTCGCCGCGCGGCAAAGCTCGTCCAACGCGTCATAGAGCGCCTTCTCCGGATCCCCTTCTACCGGGAAATGCATGGGGAGCGTGGCCGCGCGAAAATCCGGAAAGAGATTTTTGCGCAGTTTGGAGAGATCGTCCTGGGTAAGAAATGGGTGCGGCAGCTCGAGCATGCGGCACTGCCGCGGCGTTTCCTCGAGCAGGTTTCCCTCCCCGCCCACGCAGCTGACGAGCGACATCACGATCTCTTCGCGCAGCGGATCGATGGGAGGATTGGTCACCTGCGCGAAGTGCTGTTTGAAATAGCGAAAGAGCAGTTGTGGCTTTTCGGAAAGCACCGCCAAGGGAATGTCGATTCCCATCGAGCCCACCGGCTCTTCGCCGAGGGCGGCCATGGGGCCGAGCACGATCTTGAGATCCTCTTCGGTGTAACCGAAGGCCTGTTCCAGGCTCAAAAGGTCGTCGTGGGGGATTGTGTAGAGGCTGGGAACGTCGTCGAGCGAGGAGAGCTCGATTTTGTTCTCGGCGACCCACTCCGCGTAGGGCTTCTGCGTGGCGACGCGCTTTTTGATCTCGTCGTCGGAGATGACCCGGCCCGCGGCGGTGTCGACCAGGAACATCTTGCCCGGCTGCAGCCGCCCCTTTTTGATGATGCGGGAGGGCTCGATATCGAGCACGCCGAATTCGCTGGCCAGCACGACGAGACCGTCGGAGGTGATGACCCACTTGGCCGGTCGCAGACCGTTGCGATCGAGCGTCGCGCCAATGAGATCCCCATCGCTGAAGCAAAGCGCGGCCGGCCCGTCCCACGGCTCGACCAGGCAGCCGTGGTATTCGTAAAAGCCCTTTTTCTCGGCGGACATCTCGGAGTCGAGCGCCCACGCTTCCGGAACGAGCATCATCATGACGTGCGGCAGCGAGCGCCCGCTCGCGAGCAGGAAATCGACGACGTTGTCGAGCGAGGCGGAATCCGACCCGCCAGGCCGCACGATGGGTTTGAAGTCCTCGATGGCGTCTTTGAAAAGATCGCTGCGCAGGAGCGCTTCGCGCGCCCACATCCAAGCTTGGTTACCGCGCAGCGTGTTGATCTCGCCGTTGTGCGCGATGCGGCGGTAGGGGTGGGCGCGCTCCCAGGTGGGAAACGTGTTGGTCGAGAAGCGCGAATGCACCATGCAGAGGCGGCTCACGGTGCGTGGGTCGACGAGATCGCCGTAGAAGGCGCCCACCTGCTCGGCGAGCATGAGACCCTTGTAGACGACCGATCGCGCGGAGCACGAGGTGATGTAAAAGTCCTCGGAGTTGGCCGATCGGCCGGCGCGCTTGCGAATGATGTAAAGCATCCGCTCGAATTCGGCGGGCGCGCAGGTGCGGCCGATGAAAAGCTGGTAAAGCGACGGCTGCGAGTCGCGCGCCACCGGCCCGAGCGCCGAAGCATCGTGCGGCACGGCGCGCCAACCGAGCACGCGCTGGCCGTGGTGCATGACCGCTGCTTCGAGGATGGCTTGGTGGTGACGACAGCGCGCGGGATCGCGCGAAAAGAAACAGGTCGCCACCGCATAGTCGCCGGGCGGGGGCAATTCGATGCCCACGGCGGCGAGATCAGCCCGGTAGAGCTCGTGGGGAATCTGCAGGAGGACGCCGGCGCCGTCGCCGGTGCAGGGATCGCAGCCCGCGGCGCCGCGATGCGTCAGGTTCGCGAGGATCTCGAGGCCTTGCCGAACGATGGAATGCGACGGCTCGCCTCCGAGCTGGGCCACGAAGCCGAGCCCACACGCATCATGCTCGAACGCAGGATCGTAGAGTCCCTGACGTCTTGGTAGCGGCATCGGCGATGATCCTCTCCATCCTCTAATGGTCTCGAAGTGGTTTCGGGAAGGTTTCGGAGCAGTGTGTCATGACATTGACGCGCCGCACCATCTACCTGAGATGGACCGGTCAATTTATCAAACCCCCGTCAAATAGCAGCTGCTTTTCAGCCGAGACCCTCGCCCGACACCGCTGAGCCCGCCCGCAAACGGGTGGTGAAGAAAGTCGAATTTACCGCCCTAGGTATTCCGCGGCGTACGACCGCACGCTCCGCCCTTCGAGCACATGAAAAACGCGGATCTTGCGGAGCGTCTGCGGCGATAGCTGCCCGATGGGAAGGTACGCGATCTGACGCCCCGTGCGGCGCGCGAGGGCGACGAGCTTGGGGCGCGGGGGCTTCGCCGCGACGTAGACGATGGAGCGTTCGACGCTGTAGTCAATGGCGGCGTAGAGCAGCCGCTCGGCTTTGTTTTGCGCGTCCTCGAAGTAGGGGTCCTCGAAGACGTGGAACATCCGACCCGGCGGGTAGGTCATGAGAAAGCCGCCGTACTCGGCGCGCCCGATCTTGGGGCCCGCCATGTGCGCGCTCGGCTGCGTGGCGTAGAGCGCCATGTCGCTCTCCTCTTCGTGCTCGCCTTGCCAAGTCACCGTCCACGGGTAGCGCCCGGCGCGATCCTCGGCGTCGAAAATGACGCACACCGCACCCACATTGCCGGGCGAGAGCTGCTCTTCGCGAATGCGCAAGCGCCCATCTCCGACGAGATGGCGGATCGTCTCGCGCAAATCGAGACCGTCTCCGAATCCGGAAAGAAACGGTGCCACTCTCCCGCGCTCCGCTGCGAGCAAGCTCTTGCCGCGCTTCTTCAAATAGGTCCCATACGCCTCGATGCGCAGGTCTTCGGGTGGATAGCTGCAGATGTACGGTTCGCGCAGCGGTTCGGACCACGCTCCCGGCGCCGGTTCCTTCTTGCGCGTGCGTAAGAGTCGCAAGGCATGACGGCGGGTTTTGTGACGGCGCCGAAACCACAGGCGACGCGCGCCGTGATTCAGCTCGTCGAGCGTGAGACGGTACACGGCGAGATCCGGCGCGTCGGTCTGATGCGGATAGGTGACGCCGAGATCCCAGACGTGCCAAGCGAAGTCGTCGGAAGCAACGCCGCGCGCCGCGATCGTGAGCTCATAGAGATCGGGCGCCAGCGCGCCGCGTGCAAGGGCCTGGTTACGTGCAAAGGCGAGCGCGATCGCGAGGTGGCGGGTGGAGAGTCGTTCGCCGTCTTCGCGTTCCATCCGGTCGCGCGCCGAAAGGAGTAGCTGGCGAAAGATCGCGTAGCGATCGCTCGCCGGCGCGCAGTTCGCGGCGGGCGACGGAGGCTCGGATTCGTTGCGCCACGACTCGAAGCGCCCTTGCATGTGTCCCGGCTCGGAGAGCACTTCGCGCGAGCTGTCGGCGTGCAAGTGAAAAACTTGCACCCCGCTGCGCTTGGTTCGTCCGAGCGGGCGCGCCTGCGGGCCGCTCAGCTTGTTCTCGAGGCGCGCGACGTGAAAAATCCCTCCCACGAAGAGGACCTTCTCGTACCGTTCGAGCAACTGCGACAGGTGAAAAGCCATGGTCGCCTCACGATGCTCGTCCTCCGGCGAAGCGGTCGCGCTTCGCAACGACGCAGCCACGCGCTGCACATAGACGTCGTAGCCGAGACGCTCCATGGCGTAAGGATCGGGCAAAGCATCGTCGCTGGCTGGATAGTCATCGACGTCGGCGTCGACGAGATGGGCCGGCACGCCGTGCTCGCGCGCCAGACGCAGCGCTTCGAAAATGCCGTCACACGGCTCGACCAGAAGAAACCGCGGCTGCTTCGCTTCTTCGTAGCGCACCACCGAAAGCAGCGGCAAACGCCGCACGGCGCGATCGACGGCAACCGTCAGCGTCTCCGGAAGCTCGACCGCCACGCAATCGGGGCGCTCCCGCAAGAACACCTCGCGCACGGCGAGCGCGAAGGGCAGCGACCCGTGCAGAATGGGAGCGTAGATGACGCGCGAGCTCAAGCCATCGAGCTCCCCCATGAGCTCGTCGAGAACCGTTCGGTGGTAAAAGCTCGGATTTGCATCGCGGGGCGGCGCGGAAGATTAGCATTTGCCCCAGGGGCAAGGGCATCGTATCCGACCATGTGCTCCGCAGTCACAACGGCGCCGACGGGTGATTCGATGAAACTGATGCGTTTGGGAAAACGGGGCTTCGAGAAACCCGCGGTGTGGGCGAGCGAGAACAGCGCCATCGACGTATCGTCGATCGTCACGGACTTCGACCCCTCCTTCTTCGCCGACGGCGGCATCGAAAAGATCAGCGCCGCCATCGCCAAAGGGGGCCTGCCCAACATCCAGCTCGAAAGCGTGCGCATTGGTGCGCCCGTGACGCGCCCGGGCAAGCTCATGGCGGTGGGAAAGAACTACGCTGAGCACGCCAAGGAAACGAACTCGGCCGTCCCCGAGAAGCCCATCTTCTTCGTCAAGGCAACGAGCGCCATCAACGGTCCTTTCGACGACGTCGTCCTCCCCGCCAACTATACGACCGTCGACTACGAGGTGGAGCTTGCGCTCGTGATTGGACGGCGCGCGAAGCGTGTCGACCGCACCGCGGCGCTCGCCCACGTGGCCGGATACTTGATTTGCAACGACGTCACCGAGCGCACGGCGCAGGCAAAAGAGGGGAGTCAGTGGTTCCGCGGCAAATCGTTCGACACCTTCGCGCCCCTCGGCCCGTTTCTGGTGACGCCCGACGAGGTCGGCAATCCTCACGCGCTCTCGCTCGTCTGCAGGGTCGACGGCGAAGTGCGCCAGAACGGGCACACGAAGGACTTTATTTTCGACATCCCCTATCTCATCGAGTTCATCAGTCGCAACGTCACGCTCGAACCAGGCGACATCATCACGACCGGAACGCCCGCCGGGGTGGGACACGGCATGAACCCTCCGGTCTATTTGAAGGCAGGCCAGGAAATGGAGCTCGAAGTGACGGGGCTCGGTCAGCAGCGCACGCGACTCGCGGCGGAAAAATTGCTGTGACAACGACCTAGGCCCACGTAGGGCGCCGTCGCGAGCTGCTCGCCCGGCCATCTCCGCGAAATCGACGAGAGCCCGAGCGCACATGGAGCGTGACACAACGTGTGCCAAGCCTGGCCCAACGGATGACCAACGTCCAGCGCAGCACGATAACGTGGCGCAATCACCTCGTCGCAAGCCAAGGCACAGGGCTTGCTGTCTAGGTGTCGCATGCGAGGACTCGGGGCGATTCTGCTTGCTCTACTGATGGCTTGCGGCGCTGCCGCATGTGACACGAACGAACCTTCCACGACGGGCTCTCCCGACGCGGCCGCCGAGACAACTACCGCGCCCGACACGGTGACCGAGCCCCCGGATGCCGCAAACGACGCGCTGCCCGAGGCTGGCCCGAGCAACCCTCCGGCCGACGTGACCACCGAACATTCGGTGCTGGATGTGACGCGCGATGTGAAGCCCGAGACCGCCGGCGACGGGATCACCGGCGACGGCGATCCGCCGGCGAGCTGCGTCGGAAGCGGCGTCGGCAGCGTCTGGAAGCCGACGAGCAGCGCCATCGAAATTCGAGCGTTTCATCTCTTCAAAGGCCAAAGTGGCTATCTGCAGCAACGAACGCAGCTGACCGCCGCACAAATGACTGCGCTCGACGGGCTCTGCCTCATTCCGACGCCCACCACCCGTTTAACCGACAGTATGACCTACCGCATCGTCGTTGCCGATCAGGACGGCACGCAAACGTCTTACCGCGCGGCGGCGTTCAATTACCTCGACGGCAACGTAGGCCTCCCCACGGTCGATGTGCATTCGCTCGAGCCGTTTCTTGCCACGTTCTCGTGCACGTTTTCGGGGGAGCCGCGTTTTCCACCGACTGGCGCGGACGCTGGTTCGTGGGACTGGGCTGCCACCATGGGCACCGATCCCGGCTGCATCAACGGAGTTTACGCGCGCTCGCACTGCACTCCGAACTGGGTGAAGCTCAAAGTCGACGCGCCGCTCACCGCGAGCATCGAGGTGTTCGAGTGTTCGGGCCCGCAGGGGGGACTGCGATTGTTCACACCCGACGGCGCAACCGTGCTCGCGGCCAGCAGTCCCGGCGACGCTAGCCCGTGTCCTTACGTCAGCCACGCCTTCGCCCAAGCCGGTACCTACCTCCTCAGCATCGACGGACACGCCGGCGACTGCGATGCGGGGCTCGGACTCGTGGGGGACGTCTTTCTGCGCGTTCGCCCCTGACCTTCTACCCCTTCAGATAACGCACTGCTTCATCCCCCAGCGTGCGCGTCACCGCTTCGAGAAGGTGCGCGCGGCCCACCGTCGTTTTCGCCTGCGTGGCGCGCTTGATGGCATAGCGCGCCATGTTGATGCCGTCGCGCACGGTGAACGGCTCGTCACTCGCGTGCGCCATCTGCAAAAACGAGACGACGTATTGCAGGATTTGATCGTCGGAGAACGGTAGGTTTTGCTTGAGGATCGCGAGCTCCTCGTCGGCCTCCGGGAAATCGATGACGATCATCGGCATGAGGCGCGAATGGATGTATTCGGGCAGATCGAAGGTCGATGCGTCTTCGTTCATGGTGGCGACGAAACGAAAATCGCCGTGCGCTCGAATCTTCACGCCGGCCACGAGCGATTCGACGTAGCGGCGTCGGTCGAGCAGGGGCGCGAGCGATGCCCACGATTTTTCGCTCATGCGGTTGCCTTCGTCCAAAATGGCGACACCCCCCGAAAGCATCGCGCTGACGATGGGGCTGGCAGCATATTGAATCGACCCCTTCGCCCCTACCACCGGCGTGATGACGAGATCTTCGGGGCGCGTGTCCATCGTGGCCTGGAAGATGTACGCCGGCCGACCGATGGCGCGGCCGGCAGCGTAAGCCAGCGTGGTCTTGCCGACGCCCGGTTTGCCGATGAGCCGCGGATTCATGGGGACGTCGGCGGGATCGACCATCATCCAAGCTGCCTTCAGCTGCGAAAGCAGCTCGGCACGCCCTACCCACTCGAGCGGCAAGTCGTCCGGCTCGGTGACGTGAATGTCGACATGATCGATGGTGACGGTCTTCGGCATGAGCGCCGCCAGCGTACCACAGCACGCGTTGCCTATCGCGATAGGCGGCGTCGCCGATCTCCCACGCGTACCGCGAGGCTTCGCAGACCTCGCTGCACGGGTCGTAACAAATCGACGTGCAAGCAACGACCGAGGTCGAGAAGATGCTGGTTTTCGAGGCACCCAGGCGCGAGGTTATCGGCGAAGCAGCTCTGACAGATCGGATCGCCGACGCACGCCGCGCCGACTTGCAAAATTGTTGAGCAGCGTGACGCCGCGCGCGCCCACTTGCTGGCGGCCTCCGATGAGACTCTCTTGACTGACCATGCCGACGGACAAGAAGTTGATCGCTTCGGCGAGGGAACGAATGCCGTGCCGCTGCAGATCTTCCGACGACAGCGTGGAGGTCACCGCCGGCGCCGTGCTCCGCGGCGCTCGCGCTGGTCGGCGTGCTTACCACGGACTCTTGCAGGATCGCTTCGAGCTCCGACGACGGCGCGGTCGACGACGCGCCCGGAGGATCGGCTTTCGCCACTCGGACGCAGGCCAGCACCCCCACGAGCAGCGCGACATCCTTGAAAGCAATTCGATTCATTCCGATGTCACGGCGAACTGGCATGCTGCGCCGATCAAAGGGGACGTCGGTGCGGCTTTACCGAGCGTCGGGTCCGTACTCTTGCCCCCGTTTGACCCCGACGCCGCAGATGAATGCGGTCAGAAAATCCCCGTTCTGATGGGATTTTCAGCCCAATACCACCTCTACTCCCTTGGGGCGGACACCCGTACGAAAAACGTTCTACGTAACGACGTCGAGGTAGGCTCTTCGCACCCGCTCGGTGACATCACGATAGCGCTCCACCATGTCTTCAATCGCGGTATTGCGCGGTGTGTCACGAAAGCCCATACGGCGCGCTAGTGGCAGAAGACCTTCTGCGCTTTCGTCGAGGAGCGACGAGGAAGAGCCGTGTACGACGCGGATGCGCTGTTCGAGCCGACGGAGAAATCGGTAGCCCTCGTCCAACGTTTCGGCGAGGTCGGCGCGCAAGAGCCCGAGCTCGGTCAGCGCAGTGATGGCCTGCTGCGTTTCGGTGGTGCGAATCCGCGCATCTCGCCCCGCCTCCATTTGTAGGTATTGCACCGCGAATTCGATATCGCAGAGCCCTCCCCGGCCGACCTTGAGATCGTGACGCCCCGGGCGCTCTCGGCCGAGCTCGTGCTCCATCCGCATTCTCAGGCGATGAAGGTCGGCCTTCGGCGGGGCACCCCGCTCGTACGCCGCAACGTGTGCGATGCGTAGAAACGCGTCACCGAGCGCGGTATCGCCCGCTGCCAAGCGCGCCCGGATCAAGGCTTGACGCTCCCACGCCGCGCCCGATTGCTGTGCGGCGGGGATGCTCTCGCTGGCCTGCGTTTCTTCGGGCGTGGCGACCTCGTGGTAGCGCGCGAAGGCCGCCAGCGACGTGACGAGCAGACCGTGCGAGCCGGAGGGACGGAGCCGCGTGTCGAGCTCGTAGCCCGGGCCTTCCGCGTGCGCCGTCGACACGAGACGAATGATCCGCTGCGCGCGTTTGGCAAAGTAGGCATGGGGGTCGGTGTTCTCCGGAGCGAGCTCCGGATCGAATACGAACAGCACGTCGAGATCGGATCCGTAGCCGATCTCGTTGCCCCCTAGCTTGCCCACGGCAATGACGGCGAGCCCTCGCACCTGCTCCGGCGCGCCGAGGGCGAACCGCGTGGCGTGCTCGAGCGTCGCGTCGGCGAGCGCGGAGAGGGTGAGCGTCGCTTCGCGCGTCCCGATCTCGCCCGCCAAATCGGCCAGTGCGACCTCCACCGTGACACGCGCCTTGGCGCGGCGAAGCGCTCCCACGAAGGCGTCGGGATCGTCGTTCGACGCGGCCACCGCTTCCGGCAGCGAGAGCTCGCGCTCGACCTCGCTTCGCGCGCTCTCCCGGTCCGGTATGCGGCGGTTGAAGACGACGCTGTCGCCGAGCTCGGGGCGTTCGGCGATGGCATTGCCGATCAAGGCACTCGCGCCGAATGCAGCGGCGAGCCGCCGGAGCGCGCGCGGATCCTCGCCGAGCGGGCGAACGTAGACGCCCGGCGCGCCGAGGCGGCCGAGCCATGTGCGAAAATAACGGGCCGCCTGCTCGGGGTCGGCCGCGTCGATGAGCGCGTCGAGAAAGCCCGGCCCGAGCTCGGGAAAGCGTTCGCGCGTGATCGCGCCGAGCAAATCGTCCGGGCGGCGCGCCATCTGCTCGACGTCGCGACAAAGCTCGGCCGTTGCGGCAGTTCCGAAGACCCGTGCGAGAGCTTGCATGGCGGCGGGGAGATCCCCCTCGTCGAGCCTCTGCATCACTTCGGCGAAACGCCCTGGTTCAGCGAGCTTGGCCACGCCCTTGGGCAGAAGCGAGCTCAAACGGGCGCTCACCTTCTTGCGCGCCCGATCCAACTCGATGTCGAGGTCCTCGCCGCGCGCATACCCGAGCGAGCGCGCCAGACGGAGCCTTTCGCTCGCATCGGTCGGCAGCGAATGCGTCTGCAACCCTGTCGCCCACTGAATGCGGTGCTCCAGCCGGCGAAAGAGAACATAGGCATCGGCCACCTCGCGCCCCTCGCGATCGGTCACGAGACCGCGACCGCGCAGGCGGCGCAGCGCGTCGAGGGTTCCCGTCGCGCGCACGCGCGGCTCTTTACCACCCCAGATCAATTGCAACGACTGCACGAAGAGCTCGGCATCGCGAATACCGCCGGGTCCGAGCTTGAGATCGAGTGCGGCGTCGACCGAAAGCTCCGCCCGCGCGCGCTCGGCGAGCTTGATGATCTCGGTGGCGACGAGCGGATCGACGTGGCGCGCGTGGATGAAGGGCGTCAGCTCGTCGAGCACGGCGCGACCGAGCTCGATGTCCCCTGCGACGGGACGCGCGCGCAAAAGGGCGACTCGTTCCCATAGTCGCCCGAACGTCTCGTAATAACGCTCGGCCGCGGGCAGCGAATTGGCGATGGCGCCGCGCGAGCCTTCGGGGCGAAGGCGCAGATCGACGCGCCAGGCCACGCCCTCTGGGGTCGCGGCATCGAGGTTGCCTGTGAGCCGGCGCGCAACCCGCGACCAGTACTCGTGCAGGGTGAGCGCTTCGCTGCCGTCGGGGGGCACCGCGGACCCGTCGTCCGTATCGTAAAAATAGATGAGATCGACGTCGGAACCGGCGTTGAGCTCACGGCCCCCGAGCTTACCCATGCCGAGCACGACGAACGTAGACGGCGCTCCTCGCTCGGTGCGCGGCGCGCCCCAGCGCGCCCGTGCGTAGTGCATGGCCTCGGCGAGAGCGAGCTCGATGGCCGCCTCGGCGAGATCGGCGATTTCGCGCGAAGTCACGTCGACGTCCGCCCCGTGCAGCGGTCGCGGCAAGAGCTCGCGCGTCGCGATACGGAGCTTCTCGTATTGCAGCCCGCTGCGGAGGGCGGCGCGTACGCGCTCGCCGTCGTCGAGATTGCCAGCCTGCGCACGCAGCGTTGCTTCCATGGCGGGTCGCGCGCGCTCCGCGCGCCACCCTTCTCCGCAAAGCTCGACGAATGCCGCCGGCCGCGCGTCGGCCATCGACGCGAACGCAGGAAAGGCCGTGGCAACGACGGTGGCGAGCGCCGCTGCTTGGGGCGCATCCTTGGCCCAAGCCGAAAACCGACCTTCCAAAATCCCCGCCCGCCCCGCGTCGATGGCGCGCGCCAGCTCGAGCAACGCTCGGGTCCGCACCCCATAAGCACTACTGCCGGAAACTTCTCACGACCAGTTCGATCATCGCAGCCGTCGAAAGCACCGCGTCCGCTCCCGCCTCCCGCTCGTGTCCTCCGCCTTCCGAGCCCGTTTTTTTGCCGGCACCGAAAAGCGGTTGGGCTAGACTCCCGGTGCTCATGCGGTTTCTGTGCATTTCCGACATTCACGGCCACGCCGATGCACTCGCCGCGGTGCTGGCGACTGCCGAACGCCGAGGTTTCTCGAAGCTCCTCGTCGCCGGTGACCTCTGCTTTCCGGGGCCGGCGCCGCTTGCCACCTGGCGCCGGCTCATGGCTGCCAACGCCATCTGCGTGCAAGGGGTCGGCGATCGCGCGCTCGCCACCGTCGATCTCGACAACCTCCGGGCCACGAGCGAACACGAACGCGCGCGCCTCGATCGCCTGCGCTCCACGCGAAGCGATCTCGGCGAGCTCATCCTCGCCCGTTTGGCGAAGCTCCCCAAGACGACGCGTATCCCTATCGAGACCGGCGGCGAGATCCTGCTCGTGCACGGCTCACCGCTCGATCCATCCGAGCCCTTTTCCCACGAGCTGAGTGACGAAGAGGTCAACGCCCTGATCAGCGACGATCCCGCCGATATCATCGTGTGCGGCGCGAGCCATGTCCCATTCGACCGCGTCGTCGGCGACACCCGCGTCGTCAACGTGGGGTCGGTAGGCGAAGCCCCGGGCGGCCAGCACGCCCACGCGACGTTTTTGGAAACGAGCGCTTCCGGCGTGGCGGTTGAACAGTTCGTCGTGCCGCTCGGTCGCGCCGCCTAATTTGAAGGCGGGGGGTTGCCGTCGACCCGATCGTGGTTTCCTTAGGTGACGCCGTCTTTCGCCGTTACCACTACTCGAGTCAGGCGTGAGTTGACGGGTAGTCCCATGGCACGGCAAAGGCAGTGCCCTCCGGCCCGGCGTGCTATGGAAGCGCCCCACTCGGGGGGTGTACCTTCGCCTACGAATGAAGTAGCTCATCGGACCCAACATGGACGAATTTGGTATCAACTCCGGTTACGTAGCCGAGCAGCTCGATCGCTACCTGCACAATGCGGAGTCCGTCGACGAAAACTGGCGGCGCTACTTCCAAAACCGCTTGAACGGGCACTCCGCCGCGTCGACCAACGGCCACGGCGCCGCAAATGGGACGAGCTTGGATCGAACCGCCAACGGCTTGACGGCGGCAGCGACGCGCCGTCCCTCCGCGGCCCCCATGTCCATCGTCGAGGGGCAGGGCCGCGTCGCTCAGCTCATCAATGCTTACCGTACCCGCGGGCACCTCTTCGCTCGCGTCGACCCGCTGCGGCTCGAGCCGGCCGCGCCTCCCCAGCTCGATCTGGCGAACTTCGGCCTCACCGAGCTCGATCTCGACCGCACGTACTCGACGGTCGACATGCCTGGGCCCAAAGAGGCGACGTTGCGCGAGATCATCGCGCGCCTCGAGACGACCTACTGTCGCTCCATCGGCGCCGAGTTCACGCAAGTCGAAGACCCCGAAGAGCGCGCTTGGCTGCAAGATCGCATGGAGTCGACGCAGAACCGGCTCAAGCTCGACCGCGACGCGCAGGTCCGCATCCTCACCAAGCTCACCGACGCCGAGATTTTCGAGCAGTTCATCCACAAAAACTACGTGGGTGCCAAGCGGTTCTCACTCGAAGGCGCCGAGAGCCTCATCCCCCTGCTCGATCTGCTGGTCGAGACCTCGGGACAGCAAGGGGTCGAAGAGATCGTCATCGGCATGGCCCATCGCGGGCGCCTCAACGTGCTCGCCAACATTCTCAACAAGAACATCCGCGAGATCTTCGCCTCGTTCGAGGACGGCGATCCCGAGAAGTACCTGGGCAGCGGCGACGTCAAGTACCACCTCGGCTATTCCACCGACTATCGCACGCTCGCCGGCCAAAGCGTTCACCTCACGCTCGCCTTCAACCCGAGCCACCTCGAGTGGGTGAACCCGGTCGTGGAAGGGCGCGTGCGCGCCAAACAGGATCG